>CAYWBS010000051.1:0-10891 GCA_964456215.1 uncultured Hyphomicrobiaceae bacterium | reverse complement strand
CGCTGGTCTCTACTTCGCGGGAGGCATGTCAGAAAATGACCGATATTCGGAAACTGATCGCTCAGGAATCTTTGCGGAAGGCTCGAGCCCTGGCGCGGGACGTCTTTGTCGGGTCGGCGTGGTTATGACTCGCCTGCCGCGTTGAGCCGACGCCAACTTCTGACAACCGAAGAGTCGAACACGGGCGCCCAAGCCGGTCATCCGCTCACGAGAAGGTCACGCGAATCCGTCCCAGCCCGTGGCTGGTCGCCTTGCCCACATGCGCGAACTCGGCGAGGCGGGGCACCTCAACAAGGAGGCGCTCACGGTTTCCGGCAAGTCGATGTGGGAGAATGTCAAAGCCGCCGAATGTTATAGCCGCGACGTTATTTATCCATTGAGCGCGCCATTCAAGAGCGAAGGGGGAATTTGCGTGTTGCGCGGCAATCTCGCGCCCGACGGCGCGGTGCTCAAACCCTCCGCGGCATCGCCCGGTCTGATGCGGCATCGCGGCCGGGCGGTGGTTTTCGAGGATATCGATCATTATAAGGCGCGGGTGGACGATCCCGGTCTCGACATCGACGAAACCTGCGTCATGGTCCTGAAAAATTGCGGTCCAAAAGGCTATCCGGGGTTTTCCGAAGTCGGCAATATGGGCTTGCCGGCAAAAATCCTGAAAAAGGGAATTACGGACATGGTGCGCATTTCCGACGCGCGCATGAGCGGGACGGCCTATGGCACAGTGGTGCTCCATGTGTCGCCGGAAGCGGCCGAAGCCGGGCCGCTTGCGCTGGTGCGCGATGGCGACATGATCGAACTCGACGTCGCCGGGCGGCGGCTACATCTTGATGTGTCGGAAGAGGAACTCGAACGCCGCAGGGCCGGTTGGGTGCCTGCGCCGCCGCCGGGCCGGGGATATTGGCGGATGTATCATGATCACGTGATGCAGGCCGACCGGGGCTGCGATTTCGATTTTCTGGTGGGCTCCAGCGGTGCGCCGGTGCCGCGAGAGAGCCATTGAAATCGAGGGATAAGGGAGAAACCAGGTGGGCAAACGTCTAGAGGGAAAAAAGATATTCGTTACGGCAGCGGCGCAGGGAATCGGATTGGCGTCGGCGGAAGCCTGTCTGGCGGAAGGCGCCGAGGTTTTCGCCACGGATATCGATCTGGAAAAGCTGGAGAGCGCCTTTTCGGGGCGGCACGGCGACAGGGCTATTGTGCGGAAACTGGATGTGCTGGATAAGCAGGCGATCGATGCCTGTGCCACGTCGGTCGGTCCGGTCGACGCCCTTTTGAATATCGCGGGATTTGTTCACCACGGAACGATCCTCGATTCCACCGAGGAGGAGTGGGATTTCGCGTTGAACCTCAATCTTCGCTCCATGGTGCGCATGATCCGTGCTTTCCTTCCGCAAATGCGCGCCAATGGCGGTGGCTCCATCGTCAATATTTCCTCGGTCGCTTCCTCGCTCAAGGGGTTTCCGCTCAGATGCGTTTACGGCACGACCAAGGCAGCGGCTCTCGGTCTGACGAAGTCGGTGGCCGCCGATTTCGTCAAAGAGGGCATCCGCTGCAATGCGATTTGTCCCGGAACCGTGGAGTCGCCTTCCCTTGAAGGGAGAATTGCTTCGCTCGGCGAGACAATGGGCGGGGTTGAAAAAGCGCGTCAATGGTTTGTTTCCCGCCAGCCCATGGGCCGGCTTGGAAAGGCGAGCGAGGTGGCGGCGATCGCAGTCTATCTGGCATCAGACGATTCCGCCTTTACGACCGGGTCCGCCATGATTGTCGATGGCGGCGTATGCCTATAGCAAGACCGTTTTCGGGAGCTGTGCCGTCAATCCGCCAGAATAAAGGGACAATAAGAAAAACATCCGACCACGCCGACAGTCGGCTTCCAAATACCGCGGCTTTTGTCCTCTCACCCCCGGCCAACCCCGCGATAAAGCCAGGGGTGAGAAGACCTCTGAGGTGCCTCGACAAAATTCAGAGAACAGCCTTTCTAGGATACGGCTTGTATGATTGCAACTAAATGTTGTGCAAAGCTTTGAGTTATTAACAGGAACTTTTCGACGGCGCATTTTGCCGTGAATGTGCCGCTCTTATCCAGGCGGAATCGCGTTGGCGATCAGGCGGTGCAGATGACCGCGCCGACCGCAAGCAGATTTTCGATTTCCTCCTCCGAGTAGCCGGCTTCCTTGAGGATCTCGGCGCTGTGCTCACCGAGGCGCGGTGCCGGTCTCACGATTCCGCCGGGTGATGCGGAAAGCTTGATCGGCAGGCCGATGGTTTTGACCTCGCCGGCCACCTTGTGGTTGGTGGCAACGACCATGTCCCGGGCGAGCGTCTGCGGATGTTTGTGCATCTCATCGATCGACAGCACGGGGCCGACCGGGACGCCCTTGGCTTCGAGTTTTTCGATCCAGTAGGCGGTATCCTGCGTCTTGAAATATCCCGTAAGCACGTCAGTCAGCGCTTCGAGATGCGCCATGCGCCGGTCGCTGGAGGAAAACCGTTCGTCTTCCTGCAATTCCGGCGCGTAGATGACCTCAAGGAGCCTCATCCAATTGCCTTGATTGGCGCCGCCGACATTCAGCCACCCATCGCGCGTTGCAAATGCCTGGTAAGGGGCGTTCAAGGGATGCGCGGATCCCATCGGACCCGGCGACAGGCCTGTGGCGAAGCATATCGCCGATTGCCAGTAGGTGTGGGTGATGCCGGCTTCGAAAAGTGAGGTGTCGACCCGCTGGCCCTGGCCGGTCCTGATCCGGTGGAGATAGGCCGAGACGACACCAAGCGCGCCGAGAATTCCAGAGGTAATGTCGGTGACCGGGGCGCCGACTTTGATCGGCGGCCGGCCCGGCCCCTCGCCGGTAATGGACATCAGGCCGGACATCCCCTGGGCGATGAGATCATAGCCGCCGCGGTCCGCATTGGGGCCGGTGCGCCCGAAGCCCGATATTTCGCAATAAATAAGCGCAGGGTTGATGACCTTCAGGCGGTCATAATCCAAGCCAAGCTTGGCCATCGTGTTATGGCGGTAGTTTTCGATCAGCACATCCGCTGTCTCGACAAGCTTTAGGAACGCGTTTCGGCCATCCTCGGATTTCAGGTTCAGGGAGATGCCCCTCTTATTGCGGTTCATCATCAGGAAGGCCGCCGATTCTCCCTTTATGTCCGGTGGCAGGAAGCGTCTGGAATCGTCGCCGTCCGGCCTCTCGACCTTGATGACATCGGCGCCGAGGTCGGCAAGCATCAGCCCGCAGACCGGTCCCGCCATGACATGCGCGAGTTCAAGAACGCGAATACCCTGAAGGGGGCCTTGCGGCATATCCGTCATGCTCACCGCCCCTTCCATTTTGGCGGCCGCTTTGACAGAAAGGCGTCCACGCCTTCGCGAAAATCCTCGCTCGTATAGCTGAGCGCAATCAAATCATCGTCACTGACTTCCGCCTGCGCGGCGAGAATCCGGCGAAACATTTCCTTGGTAATACCTATCGTCAGCGGCGCATATCCGGCGATCTCGCGGGCAAGCGCAGTAGCGCGGCTGAACATATGATCCGACGTCTCAAAAACCTCCGAGACAAGGCCGATCGCCAAAGCCTCGTCGGCCGCGATCAGGCGGGACGTGAACAGCAGCTCTTTTGTCCGTCCGGCGCCGATCAGCGCCGACAATCTGAGTAAAAAAGCGGCGGAGAGGCAATTTCCAAGCGTCCGCGCGATCGGAAAGCCAAAGCGCATGTCCCCGGTCGCAAGCCTGAGATCGGCGACCGCCGCGATCGCCGCGCCGCCGCCGGTGCAGGCGCCGGATATCGCCGCGATGGTCGGCACGGCGCAGGCTTCAACGGCGGTCAGGATATCGACCAGCTTGTGTTCGTAGTTCAGTCCGTCCTCTTCGCTCAGGAAGTCGTGGAACAGGGAGATGTCGGTGCCAGCGGCAAAGGCCCGCCCGCCGGCGCCGCGGATGATCAGGGCTTTCAGGGATTTGTCGTCCCCGGCGGCGCGGCAGATCTCCGCCAAACCCTCATACATGGCGAAAGTCAGGGCGTTTCGCGCGTCGGGGCGGTTAAATGTTACGATTCCAATGCCGTCGCTGACCTCATAGAGAAGTTCGCCGTCATGGCGCGGGCGAAGGGCGTTGCTGGCTTCTTTTGTCATGTGGCGGCGTCTTTAGGCTATAGGCTCATGAAGCAAGAATTCTACCCTCGGACCGGCGGCAACCGGCCGAAACCTGCCTGCATCCGCGGCAATGGTCAGCGGACCGCCGCAACCCTTTGCGCGGTCTCTTTTGCCGCCGACCCGGCCACAAAGTCGAGAGCCGCCTGAACGCCGCCGGACTCATGGGGGATATCCGTCAGCGACAACCCCATCTCCACGCCGGCCAACGTCTCAAGGAGCGTTAAATCATTGAAGTCGCTGAGATGTCCGATCCGGAAAATCTTGTCGGCAAGTTTGCTGAGGCCGGTTCCGAGTGACATGTCGAAGCGCTCCAAAACAACCTTGCGCACCGAGTCGGCGCTGTGCCCCGCCGGCACGAGAACGCCGGTCAGTGAACTTGAGAATTCCCTGGGCTCGACGCAGAAAACCTCTAGCCCCCAGGCGCGGACCGCGCGCCGGGTCGCCTCCGCATGGCGGTCGTGGCGGGCAAAGACATTGCCGAGCCCTTCTTCAAGGAGCATGTCGATGGCTTCGGACAGGCCATAGAGCAGGTTCGTGGCCGGCGTATAGGGAAAGAAACCGGACTTGTTGGCGGCGAGCATATCCGGCCAGCCCCAGTAGGCCTTCGGCAGAGTTGATTTTTCCGAGGCCTTGAGCGCCTTTTCGCTCAAGCCGTTGAAGGCCAGTCCCGGCGGCAGCATCAGCCCCTTCTGCGAGCCGGCAACGGTGACGTCCACCCCCCATTCGTCCTGGCGGTAATCGATCGACGCCAGAGAGGAGATGGTATCGACCATGAAAAGCGCGGGATGGCCGGTGCGGTCGATCGCGGCGCGGACATCGCCGACACGCGTCGTGCATCCGGTCGATGTCTCATTATGGACGACGCAAACGGCCTTTATGTCGTGGCCCCGGTCTTCCGCGAGCCGCGCCTCTATGGCCTCGGGGTCGGCGCCGCGGCGCCAGTCGCTGGCAATGATTTCCGGTACGAGACCCAGCTTTTCGGCAACCGTTTTCCACAGCGAGGCGAAGTGCCCGGTCTCGTACATAAGGACCCGGTCGCCGGGATTGAGCGTATTGACGAGGGCTGCTTCCCAAGCGCCGGTACCGGACGAGGGATAAATGATGACGGGACCCGCGCATTTGAAAATCTGCTTGATATTGTGAAAAATGGATTTGCCGAGGCCCGCGAATTCCGGCCCGCGATGATCGATCGTCGGCTTGTCTATGGCGCGGAGAATACGATCCGGTACGTTGGTCGGCCCCGGGATCTGCAGGAAATGACGTCCGGCGATACGTGGCATTAAATGCTCCTTCCACCTTTGCGATGCCAGATAAAGGCGCGCGCGTTCACGCTCGGTCACATTGACATTTCACGATTTGTGCGGGCAATTCAAGATGAGATTGCTAATGAATGATGAATGCGGATTCGATGTCAAGCCATGACCTGGACAGTTTGCTGTCGCGCCTTCGCGCCGAGATAGAAGGCGAAGTCCTTACCGATCGCTTCTCCCTGGGCCGCTACAGCACCGATGCGTCGTTCTATCAAATCGAGCCGGTTTGCGTGGCCATTCCCAGGACCGAGCCGGACCTCAAAACGATCCTTGAAATCGCGCGCGAGGAAGGCTGCCACGTATTGGCGCGCGGCGGTGCGACATCGCAGAGCGGTCAAACCGTCGGCCGCGCCCTGGTCGTCGATTTTTCGAAATATTTGCGCAATATCGTTTCGGTCAGTGCCGGCGAGCGGCGTTGCGTCGTGCAGCCGGGTCTCGTGCTTGACGATCTCAACCGGACACTCGTCCCCACCGGCCTCTGGTTTCCGGTCGACGTATCGACGTCGAGCCGGGCGACCATCGGCGGGATGGCCGGCAACAATTCCTGCGGCACACGCTCTTTGCGCTACGGGATCATGCGCGACAATGTCGCCGCGATCAGCGCCATACTCGCCGACGGCACCGAGGCGCGCTTCGGCGAGGTTCGGGATGCGATCGATCGCGTCAATATCCGCTCCAGGGGCGCGGATCTGATGCAGGATCTCATTGATATCGGAAAGCGGGACACGGAACACATATCGCGTGCCTTTCCGGACGTCTCGCGCCGTGTCGGCGGCTACTTGGTCGATTCCCTTGTCGCCAATGGCGGGCCTGTGAACCTGGCCGAAATCCTCGTTGGCTCGGAGGGCACGCTGGCCATCAGCAAGCGCATCGAGCTGAAGCTTTCGCCGCGGCCGAAAAACCGCGCTCTCGGCGTCTGCCAATTCCGGAAATTCCGCGCCGCCATGGAGTCGGCCCAACACATCGTCAAACTTGAGCCGGTCGCCGTCGAGCTTATCGACCGGACGCTGATCGATCTCGCCCTTGAGATACCGATGTTCCGGAGGACGGTGGAGAGGATCATCAGCGGCCGGCCGGAGGCGCTCCTCCTGGTCGAATTCGCAGAGGACGAGCAGGCGGAAAATATCCGCCGCCTCAAGCAACTCGATGAGCTTATGAGCGACCTCGGTCATTCCGGCAGCGTCGTCGAGGCCATCGATGAGGACTTCCAGAAGGAGATCTGGGAAGTTCGCAAATCCGGCCTCAACGTCGTCATGTCGATGAAGCAGGAGGGAAAACCCATTTCCTTTATCGAGGATTGCGCGGTCCCCCTGGAGCATCTTGCCGACTATACCGAGAAGCTGACCGAGATTTTTGCAAAGCACGGAACGCGCGGCACCTGGTACGCCCATGCCGCCGTCGGCTGTCTGCATGTGCGGCCGGTCCTCAACCTGAAGCTCGAAGAAGACGTCCGCAAGATGCGGATGATCGCCGAGGCGGCGTTCGCGCTGGTGCGCGCCTATAAGGGGGCGCATTCCGGCGAGCATGGCGACGGCCTGGTGCGCTCGGAGTTTCACGAGCTGGCCTATGGCCGGCGCACGGTGGAGATTTTCGAGGAAGTGAAGGACCTGTTTGATCCGGGCGGACATCTGAACCCGGGCAAGATCGTGTACGCCGAACCCATGGACGACCGCCGCCAGTTCCGCTTCCGGCCGGGCTATCATGTCAACGACTTCGAGACGGCCCTGGATTGGTCGGACTATCCGGGGGCCGCCGGCGGGTTTCAGGGCGCGGTCGAGATGTGCAACAACAATGGCGCCTGCCGTAAATTCGACGCCGGCGTCATGTGCCCGTCGTACCGGGTAACGCGGGACGAGCGCGATTCGACAAGGGGGCGCGCCAACACGCTGCGCCTCGCCATCTCCGGCCAGCTCGGACGCGACGCTCTGATCGCGCCGGAAATGCAGGAGACCATGAAGCTTTGTGTGTCCTGCAAGGGGTGCAGGCGGGAATGCCCGACCGGCGTCGATATGGCGAAGATGAAGATCGAGGTGCGTCATGCCATGGCAATGCGTCACGGCATTTCGCTCCATGACAGGCTGGTCGCCTATTTGCCGCGCTATGCGCCGGTCGTCTCCAGGCTTGCCTGGCTTGTCAACTTGCGGAACTTTCTGCCCGGCCTTCCAGCCTTGATGGAATACGCCACGGGGTTTTCCCGCGAGCGGCCCCTGCCGTCCTGGCGATTCCGGCCGTTCTCGAAATCGGGTGCCTTCGGTCCCGCCGGCGGGGCGGAGGTGGCGCTCTTCGCCGACACGTTCAACCGCTATTTCGAACCGGAAAATCTCGATTGCGCGCTCGATCTGCTGACGCGCTTGGGCTATCGCGTCCATATTATGCGGCCTCCCGAAGGCGGCAGGCCGTTATGTTGTGGCCGCACCTATTTGTCGGCGGGGGTCGTTGATCAGGCGCGCCGGGAGGCCAAAAGAGTCCTCGACGCCGCAGAGCGCTTTATTGCCCGTGATGTGCCGGTGATTGGGCTCGAGCCAAGCTGTCTCCTCTCGTTCAGGGACGAGTTTTTGCAGCTTCTGGAGACGAAAAGAGCCGGGCGCCTTGGCGCCAACGCCATGCTGATAGAGGAGTTTCTCGCCCGCGAAAAGGAACGGGGGCGCCTCGAAGGCAAATTCCGTTCCCATCCGGTGAAGGCGCTCATCCACGGCCATTGCCATCAAAAGGCGTTCGGCGTCATGGGCGCCGTCGAGCAGGCGCTCAGCCTCATTCCGGATATCGAGGTTGAGGCAATTCCTTCGAGCTGCTGCGGCATGGCGGGCGATTTTGGTTATAATGCGGAAACATATGGCGTCTCGATTGCCATGGGAGAGCTGTCGCTGCTGCCGGCAATTCGCGCGGCGGACAGGGATTCGGAGATCGTGGCTGACGGATTTTCGTGCCGCCACCAGATCAAGGATGGCTCCGGGCGCCATGCCCGGCATGTCGTTCAGTTGCTCGGCCGCGCGCTGGCTTAGGCGTCACCGAAGTTTTGCCGCGCGGCCCGGTCACCAATGTTTGACTGTCAAACTGTCCATAGACGCTTTATTTATCTACTTTGCAGACAATGGCGCTACAGGCGTTGCAATATCGGGATCGTGTCACATATCCAGCCATGGAGCCTCATTCGCCCATGAATATCTTACGGATAAGTCTCGCTACCTTCATTCTGGCCGCTGGACTTGCGGCGGCGCAGTCGGCGGTTGGCCATGCCGGCGAGGCGAGCCTCGAATCCGTGCAGAAGCGGATTGAAAAGCGCAATCCGGACATTGCGCATATTTCCGGGCATACGCTGGCGGCCGCGTTGGCGCGTGGCGAGAAAGTGGTTCTCTTCGACGTGCGCGAGGCTGGTGAATTCGCAGTCAGCCATCTTCCTGGGGCCGTCCGCGTTGATCCCGCAATCCGGTCGTCGGCCTTCCTTAAAAGTCATGGCCATTTGGTCGCCGGAAAGAAGGTCGTATTTTACTGCTCCGTCGGCGTTCGCAGCACCCGCCTTGCGGCAAGCGTGAAGACGGAGTTGCTGGCGCGCGGCGCCAATTCTGTTTCCAATCTCCGGGGTGGCATCTTCGCCTGGCATAATGACGGACGGGATCTGGTCAACGACCACGAGTCGACGGACTATGTGCACCCTTATGACGAAAGTTGGGGGCGGCTGGTCAAGCGAAAGGCGCTGAAGCGCTACGAATTTATTGACAGTAAAAGCTAGGCGAACGGCATCGCCGCGCCCGGACACTTACCCGTTCATCCCATGATAATGGATAATGGCTATTTCCGCCCTGCCTCCCGCTCGAAGGCGGAACTCATCGCAGACCGCGCGATCATGAAAAGGATTTTCGTTCCGGCAAGAACCGTCCCTTTCAGCGTCCCGGAAATCTTGGATCGACCGATGCGCGGGCGGTAACTCACCGGGACCTCGATCACCGGAAGACCTTTGAGCGCCGCCTTGATCTGCATTTCAATTGTCCAGCCATAGCCGCGGTCGCGCATTTGGAGTTCGCGGAGCGCTCTCGCCGTGATGGCGCGAAACGGTCCGAGATCCGTATAGGCGGTCCCCCAGATAAGGCGAATGAACGAGCATGCAAGCAAGTTTCCGAACCGCTGTTGTGGCGTCAGCGCGCCTTTTTCCGCCTTGCCCGCGACGCGCGATCCGAGCACGAGCTCATAGTCCCCGGAGATTATCGGCGCGAGAAGAGCCGGCATCTCGTCCGGGTGATCGCTGTAGTCGCCGTCAATAAAAATAATTACATCGATGCCGTCGAGCGCCGCGATTCCCGCCTGGCAGGCGGCCCCGTATCCCTGTTCCGATTCATGGATGACTTCCGCCCCATGCGTCGAGGCGATCTCGGCTGTGCGGTCATCAGAGCCATTGTCGACGACAACGATACGGTCGACGCCATCGGGAATGTCGGCGATGACCTTGCCTATCGCCTGTTCCTCGTTAAGCGCCGGGATGACAACGCCGATCGTGAGACCCTCGATCATCGGCGGTTTCCAGCAAATTTGCCGGGCGCGCGGTTTTCCTCTCGCTGCCGCAAACACGAGGAAAAGGCGCCGAGAGCCAGCAACAACCACGCAGGACACCATACCAGCCAGACAATGGTGGTCTTGAAAGTCTCTATCGCGCCGAACGAATAGAAATGGAAAGACGTATAGTAGAGCGGCAGAGTAGCCGTTAACACGGCCAGTCCCGGGAGGGGAAGAATGGGCAGGAACGGCGCCACCCAGACAAAATACCAGGGGAACTGCGCTGGGCTGAGCAGAAATGTTGCCGCCGCGACGAAACCGGCCCGGATCGCAAGATCGCCCGGGTCTTGGACGTCCTTGCGACTGATGATGATAACGGCGGCCAACAGCGCCACCGCAAGGCAGAAGCGGGCCGAGAGTCCGGCCCATTGTTCGTCGAGGCCGGCGCCGAAGGGCAGGGATCGGAACAGAGCTTCAAGTGCCGGCATGATGGCGCTGTTGGTTTGCCATTGCTGCGCATAGGCAACGAAACCTGAGCTTTGATCGATGCCCGTCAGCAGGATGGGGATAACGAGCGCGATTGAGGTTACAAGGAATATCGAAAGCGGAAGAATAAGCGCACGCGGTTTGGACCAGAGCGGGCGAAGGAGCAGGGGCAGGAGAAGCATCGGCCAGATTTTGGTTCCCGCCGCCAGGGCGCAAAGAAATGCGGACCCGGCAAATCGTTTTCTGATGGCCAGCAAGACGGCGCCGAGCAGCAGAGGCGCCAATATGGATTCCATGTGCGCCGAGTTGTGAAGTTCCTTGAGAACAATCGGGTTCCACCAATAGAGCGCGCACCAGAGCGGCGATCTGCCGGCGTCGACGAGGATCCGGATTATGAGGGCCAGGGCAGCCAGGTCCAACGTCAAGGCCAAGAGCCGCCATGCGCTAAATTT
>CAYWBS010000050.1:0-11294 GCA_964456215.1 uncultured Hyphomicrobiaceae bacterium | reverse complement strand
GAACTACGGTGTCCACTTCCGGCGATCTCACCGTTGATCCCCGAGGCTCCATACGGCCACGTATGAGCCTCTTGCGGAAGTGGTAAAAGCAAATCATTGCTGCCGGCCGATGGAAACGAACGGTTAAACCCCACCCCCTTAGCCGCGCTTTCGGCGCCGATGGGCATGGACGGGATCCCTCATATTCGCTTCCTGAGCAATATCTCGTCCTCACCTTTGGCGATCAGATCGTCGAGCACGGCTACGCGAACATATCCATTGTGTTCGTAAAAGGCGGCGGCGCGCTCGTTGAAACCGGAGACGCACACCCAAAGATTGCCGTGGCGGCCGCGCGCCTCGTTTTCGAACCAATCCAAGACCGCCGAGCCGATGCCGGCGTTTTGGTAGGCCGGAAGTATCCCGAGAAAGCGGAGATAGACGCCATGCAGCCAGGGAGCCTCGAGGTTGACCACGCCGGCGGGCGCGTCACCGGCCCTGATCAGAT
The DNA here is from genome assembly GCA_964456215.1 of uncultured Hyphomicrobiaceae bacterium. Lineage (GTDB taxonomy): Bacteria > Pseudomonadota > Alphaproteobacteria > Rhizobiales > BFAS01 > MnTg02. The sequence continues at coordinate 10,810 of CAYWBS010000050.1, read as the reverse complement.
AGCCCGGCATACCGGGCCGGGTGTCGGAGAAAAGCGCTTCAAGGCGTGTCGCCGGCCAGCCGATCCGGCGCCAAGGATCGATAGACGCCAATTGCCGCGCCAGCTCCGGCGCGTCGTCTGCGCGCAAGGTCTGAAGACGCATGTGCCGGCCGGCGCGGTCCACCCCAAGCGGATAGAGGCTACTGCCGAAAGGGGTTCCAGCCATCGCGTGCTCCGGCAACGGGCTTGTATTTTCCATTACCTGCCGCCCGCCTCCGGGCCGACGCGGCCCACCGTTCCGTGTCGCCGACGCGGACGTCATAGCACGAGGACACGATCTCCGGCCGGCCGGCCGCGAGGAGCTCGCTCACGGTCACGAATTGATAGCCCCGCTCCTTGAGCCGGGGGATGAACAGCGCCAGCGCGGCCGCGGTATTCCAGCCACGCCCATTGGCATGGCCGAGGACGATCGAACCGGGCCGAACGTTTCGCAACACGCGGTGAGCGATAGTATGGGCCGTCTCGTGCGGCGACGGATCACCGGTAGCCACGTCCCACTGGATGGCCAGCAGGCCCCCTTCCGCCACGGCCTTCAATGCCGCGCTGTTGCAGATGCCGTAAGGGAAACGCAAAAGCGTCATGCGCGGCGGCGCGCGTTCCGGCGATGCGCGCCACGCCGCAATGCACTGGCGATGCGCCAGATGCGCGCGCGCGTTTTCATAGGCGGCCTGTGCGTAGCTTATTTCCTGTTGCAGCGCCGCAGCGGTGAGAGCGCCGAAATTGCCGTGCCGCCAACCGTGATTGGCGACCTCGAACAGCGGATCGGCGATGATCTGTTCGGCGCGCTCGGGATGGGTGACCAACCACTTGCCGCCGGCGAAAAAAGTCGCCTTGATCCGTTTTTCGCGCAGATAGTCGATGATGCGTCCGTCATAGCCGGCGATCTCGTGACCGGCTTCGCAGAGATCGAAAGTGAGCGCCACGAGCTTCCTGCCCTCCGGCAGGGCCACGCGGCGGATCGCGCCGCGCAGTTCAGGAGGCGTCGCCGCGAACGGCGCAAGGGTGAGCCGGGGCGGCGGGACGAGCGCGCCGGGCGCGCCCGGACGCGGCGCTATTTCGCCCTTCGTCGCGCGCAACTGCGCCGCTGTCCAGCATGATGCGGCGCCATCCCCGCCGGGGATTTGGGCGAACGCCGGCGCGCCCGCCACCAGCAGAAACGCCGAGACAAATATGGAAGTGCGCATTCCTACCTCCGGTCGCGCGCCGCCGGCTCATCCGGCCGGTTGTCGGCGAATTCTGGCCTTCCGCGATGACGGACTCAAGAGAATTCGCCACCGATAGCGCGTACTTTCCCGGAGTTCCTTAATCGCTGGCTAGGCGCCTGCCGGGTCTGATCGCACGACTGGTCTGACATCGATCCGGCATTTGGTCAGGGCGCCGAGAGCCGCGTATCAGAGCGTTTTCGCTTTTCGTTGATTCGCTCAAACGCTCTGATCCTTAGATTGTCGTGTTTCCGGACGGAAAACCGGTGCCCACTTTTCCTGGAGACACTCTAGCGATTGCCAGGCGCCGGGCATGAGGTGGTGCACGGCACCTCCTCGCGCTTCTCCACGCGTCCCTTGTACGGCGAGAACGTCTCGCGGAAGCACCGGTTACCCTCGCGGATGATGCGCACGATCTTCGCGCCCACCCTCGATTGGCAGACGACCTGGCTTGTCGCCTGCGCCAGCCGCATGGCATTCCGCGGGTCCTGGGCGCCTTCCGCGGCCGCATGAGCTATTGGAATCAGGCGGTTCCAAAATGACGGGGTCTCGCCCGGTTTTCGCAAGGAACTGAAGGCGATCCATTCATAAACGGAATCGCGACCGGGCACCGATATTTTCAGGGAGATGTCGTGGGTGGTGGGGCAGGAGGCCACGTAGACAACCGTGTCGGTCCCCGTAGAGAGCGCACGGTAATGGGGCCTGCACTCGGCATTCTTTGCCCAGAGCTTGGCCTGTTCCGCCTGGTGCGGAACTTCCCACCAGGGAATATCATACTTCAAGCCGTAGTAGATGTTGGTCGCGGTCGGAATGGCGCCAATCAAAGGAATACCGATCGCGATGACGCGCGTGAGAGCCTTCAAATTTGAATACAGGGATTCAGGCGCTTGGTCGCTCATCAGAAGCCTCCTCAATTTTATGCTGGACGAAACATTTTGGTGACGGGAAGTCGGCGAGTTCTATTGACGTGCGCGCAATCGCACGCGGTGAAGCACACAAGGATCATAATGTACTATAGCGGCAAGTGTTCAACGTCAAAAGAGGATCATCGCACCCCTTAGATCGTGTTCACTTGAGGTGTGAACATGATTTCGTTTATTGCGCTCACGCCAGGTGGGCCTGCGGCCCACGGCTCCGCGGGGGCGGCGCTCGCGCCGGGCCGCAGTCGCGGCCTATCGCGTCCATCTAAAATGAACACGCTCTAGCGGCGCTTCCGGCGCGGTTGGGCATAGACGGGTCCCCTCAGGGGCGCGATCGCGGAGCACGTGATCTGGCCCGCCACCCAGCGGCGAACATCGTCCTTGAGTTGCGCGGCAAGCGCCGGCGGGAAGCGGAGATTATTTGTCCGCACGGCCGTTCCATCGCGGTAGGCAAGGAAGTCGATGGTGAAGGCCTTCAGTCCGCGCCGACCGTCGCGGGCGGCGGCACTGATTGAAATATGCGCTTCCGCCGCTTCCCCATCCGTCGGCGTTTCGGCGAAGAATACGTGCCCGTTGAGGACCGGCTTGGCGGCGGCGAACCAACAGGACCGGATTCGCCGCGCCACGTCGGCATAGAGGGAAACGGGTGGCGAATTCGACGTCAATTCCGGCTGCAGGGACGCGGAGATGACGCCGAGCGGCGGCAGCTGGCCGGCGCATCCGGCGGCAAGAACCGGCAACGCCAGGCCAAGAAAGATCGCAGTCGGATTTAATCGCATGTCAGCTTCTGACAGTCTGACGCCGCCGGCGGGCGCTTCGGCACCCTCGAATCAGTCGCGAAAATTCACAAACTGCAATGGCAATTCAATGTCCATCGCCTTGACGTGAGACATTACGGCCTGCAGATCGTCCCGCTTCTTTCCCGAAACCCGAAGTTCGTCGCCCTGGACGGCCACTTGCACCTTCAGCTTAATTCCCTTGATGGATTTGACCAGTTCCCTGGCCAGGTCCCGGTCGACGCCCTCGCGCACCAAGGCGATTTGCCGGACCGCCTGGCCGGCCGCTTTCTCGGGCGCCTTGTACGACAAGACTCCCGGATCGATCTTCCGCCGGGCGAGATGGCCCTGCAACAGCTCGTGCATCTGCCGCAACTTCAGTTCATCATCGGCGAGGATGGTGATCTCGTTGTCCTTGCGTGAAATTTCGCATTTCGACCCTTTGAAATCGTAGCGCTGGGACATTTCGCGCACCATATTCCGCAGCGCGTTCTCGACCTCGGTCAAATCGGTTTTCGAGACGATATCGAAAGAAGGCATGATCTGGGCGGCTCATCCTCGTTGTTCAAGACGAAGATTTATGCGCCCGGGCGCAAGAATCAAGTGTGGCGATGGCATTCGGTGGAATTCGGAGGGATAACCCTGGCTGCACGTTTCTTCGACGACAGCGGGGCGGAACCGGGGCGCTGGCCGGGAATTGCATCCGGCCAGCCTCGCAATTCTTGTAATTAAAGAGCGAAGAGAGGAATGAATCGCCTCCTCTTTCACCGCGTCGGGACCGGCTCTTCTTCGCGATAGTCGTAAAAACCCCGCTGGCTCTTGCGGCCGAGCCAGCCGGCTTCGACATATTTCACCAGCAGCGGGCAGGGGCGGTATTTGGAGTCCGCGAGACCTTCATAGAGAACCTGCATGATCGAAAGGCAGGTATCCAGACCGATGAAATCGGCAAGCTGAAGGGGGCCCATCGGGTGGTGCGCGCCGAGCTGCATCGCCGTATCGATGGCCTTCACCGAGCCGACGCCTTCGTAGAGCGTGTAAATCGCCTCATTGATCATTGGCAGAAGGATGCGGTTGACCATGAAGCCCGGAAAGTCCTCGGCCATGGCGATGGTCTTGCCGAGGCTCTCGACGAACGTTTTCGACGTTTCGAATGTGTCGTCCCCGGTGGCGATGCCGCGGATGATCTCGACAAGTTCCATAACCGGCACGGGGTTCATGAAATGCATGCCGATGAACTTTTCCGGCCGGTCGGTGGTGGCCGCAAGCCGGGTAACGGAAATGGACGAGGTATTCGTCGCGACCAGCGCGTGGGGTTTGAGATAGGGACAGACATCGGCGAAGATCTGCCGCTTTATGTCCTCTTTCTCGACCGCCGCCTCGATAACGAGATCATCGTCGCCGAAATCCTCGTAGGACCGCGCAAGAGAGATGCGCCCGAGGGCCGCCTTGCGGTCGTCACCGGAAATCTTCTGCGAAGAGACCTGGCGGGCGAGATTGCCGTCGATGGTGGCCAGCGCCGCCTGCACGCGCTCCTCGGTCAGGTCATGCAAGGCGACGTCGTAGCCGGCAAGGGCGATCACATGGGCAATGCCATTGCCCATCTGTCCGGCGCCTATTATTCCCACCTTACTGATGTTCATTTCGTTTTCTCATGCGTTTGGCTCTCGCGGCTTGCAAGGATGGGGCGAAAGAATCTGGGAGAATAATCCATAGCCCGCCGCGGGGGAACCCTCTAAGATTTCGCTTTTTCAAGCTCGGCTTCGAGTTCCGGCAATACCTGGAACAAGTCGGCAACGAGACCGTAATCCGCGACTTGGAAAATCGGCGCTTCTTCGTCCTTGTTGATGGCGACGATGACTTTCGAGTCCTTCATGCCCGCCAGATGCTGAATGGCGCCGGAAATGCCGACGGCAATATAGAGCTCCGGCGCGACGACCTTGCCGGTTTGGCCGACTTGATAATCGTTCGGCACAAAGCCGGCGTCAACCGCCGCACGACTGGCGCCGACCGCGGCGCCAAGCTTGTCGGCGATCCGCTCCAGCATTTGAAAATTCTCGCCGGACTGCATGCCGCGGCCCCCGGAGATGATAATTCGCGCCGAGGTCAACTCCGGCCTGTCCGAGGCCGACAATTCCGCGCCGGCGAACTTCGAGACGCCGACCGGCTCCGGCGCGGCGACCGCTTCGACGGGGGCCGATCCGGTTGCCTCGGCCGCCGCGAACGCCGTGGTCCGGACGGTAATGATTTTCTTGGCGTCGGTCGTGCGCACGGTCTGGATCGCGTTCCCGGCATAAATCGGCCGCTCGAACGTATCCGGGGACTTGACGGCCGTAATGTCCGAGATCTGCGCGGCGTCGAGAAGGGCGGCGACCCGCGGCATGAAATTCTTCCCGAACGTCGATGCCGGCGCCACCAGCGCGTTATAGGAGTCCATGAGCGGGACAATCAACGCCGCCAGGTCCTCGGCAAGCTGATGGCCGAGATGGGGCGCGTCGGCGACAAGGACCTTCCTGACGCCATCAAGTCTCGACGCGGCTTCGCCGGCGCCCTCGCAGCTTTCCCCGGCGACCAGAATATCGACGTCGGCTCCGAGGGCCAGGGCGGCGGTCAGGGCCTTGGCCGTCGCCGCGTTCAACGCACTCCCGTTATGCTCGGCAACGAGAAGTGTCGTCATTGCAGGACTCCCGCCTCCGATTTCAGTTTCTCGACAAGCTCGTGGACCGATTGAACCTTGACGCCGGCTTCGCGGCCAGGCGGCTCGGCCGTGTTCAATATTTCAAGGCGCGGCGAAATGTCGACGCCGAGCCCGTCCGGGGTCTTCTTGTCGATGGGCTTCTTTTTCGCCTTCATGATGTTCGGAAGCGACGCGTAGCGCGGCTCGTTCAAGCGCAGATCCGTGGTCACCACCGCCGGCATTTTGAGGTCGACGGTTTCCAGGCCGCCGTCGACTTCCCTGGTGACCGCGATGCCGCCGCCGGCGAGTTCCAATTTCGAAGCGAATGTGCCCTGCGGCCAGTCGAGAAGCGCGGCGAGCATCTGCCCGGTCTGATTTGAATCATCGTCGATGGCCTGCTTGCCGAGAATGACGAGGTCCGGCTTCTCCTCTTCGACAATCGCTTTCAGGAGTTTGGCGACGGCCAGCGGCTCGACCCGGTCCTCCGTGAGCACGTGAATGCCGCGGTCCGCACCCATGGCGAGTGCCGTGCGGATGGTTTCCTGAGCTTTTTCCGGCCCGATGGAGACAGCGACGATTTCCTCCGCCTTTTGCGCTTCCTTGAGGCGTATCGCTTCTTCGACGGCGATCTCGTCAAACGGATTCATGGACATTTTGACGTTGTTCAGCTCGACGCCGGAGCCATCCGCCCTGACGCGGACCTTCACGTTGAAGTCGACGACGCGCTTCACGGTCACCAATATCTTCACGCTAATCACCTCCAAGCTTCATGCCGGTGGGCCGCGAAGGGGCGCGGCGAGCGGATGCGCCCGGCGCTTTTGGTATGGGACGCTTGGCCAGCCATATCAGAAGGTTGTCGCAACTGCGAAATGGAAGGGACGGTAATGGCGGCCCGGGCGCAAGTCAATGCTCTGAAAGGCGCCATCAAGAGAATAGTCCGAACGCCGGCATGGTCAGCGCGCCGGGCCGCCGGCCTGCTATGCGGGTTGCTTCGGCGGCCGGTCAAAGAGATACACGCCCGGCCGGCGCATGACGAGAACCAGGAACGCTCCGGTCGTCATGCCGCCGATATGCGCCCACCAGGCCACATTGTCGCCGTGGGAGATAAAGGCGTTGAGGATCTGCCAGGCGACCCAAAGGCCGAGAACATAGCCGGCATTGATCGGCACCGGAATGCGGTAAAGAATGAGCACCCAGACGCGCACACGCGGATGCAGCATCAAATAGGCGGCGACGACGCCCGAAGTCGCGCCGCTGGCGCCAATCAGCGGCAAGGTCGAGTTCGGCAGGAGCCAGCTGTGGGCCAGGGCGGCGGCAATGCCGCACAGCAGATAGAAAATCAGAAAGCGGAAATGTCCGAGCGCGTCCTCGACATTGTCGCCGAAAACCCAGAGAAACAGCATATTGCCGATCAGATGGGCCCAATTGCCGTGCAGGAACATGTAGGTTATGAGCGTCCAGCGCTCGGCGATCGGGATCAAATTGTGCTTGCCTTCGGCGACGTGGACCCCGAACAGCCCTTCTCTCAGCAATTCGATGGGGACGACGGCGAAGCTGGTCGTCGCCTGCATGTTCGCCGGAGCGATCAGGTCCGTTTGGAAAAATACGAAAACGACGACATTGGTGACAATCAATGCCAGGGTGACGAATTGGAATCTTATGTTTTCAAGCGGATTTTGGTCATAAAGTGGGACAAACACGGACTTCTCTGCCTTTCCATATATCCGGTCAGATATTCTTTCCCGGGACCCAGAGTATATCGTCTTTGCCCTTGTTGTTCACGTAGCGGCTGGCGACGAACAGAAAATCGGACAGACGGTTGATATAGCGAAGCGCCTCGGCGTTTACGGTTTCCCGCGGCTCGGACGCCAGTTCCACCATATTGCGTTCCGCCCGCCTGCAGACGGTTCGCGCCACATGCAGCGCCGCGGCGGCGGGCGTTCCGCCCGGCAGAACGAAGGAGCGCAGCGGGTCCAGCTCGGAATTGAGCTTGTCGATTTCGGTTTCCAGACGCTTGACCTGGGAAGCCGTGACCCGCAGACGTTTGCCCGCCTCCTTCCCGCCCTCGTCGGGCACGCAGAGATCGGCGCCCAGGTCGAAGAGATCGTTTTGCACGCGCGCCAGCATGCCATCGACCTCGCCGCCGGCATGGTTCCGCGCCACGCCGATCGCGGCGTTTACTTCGTCCACGGTCCCGTAGGCGGTTATTCTCTTATCGAATTTTTGCACGCGCCGGCCGCTGCCGAGCACCGTCGTGCCTTGGTCGCCCGTTCGCGTGTAGATTTTGTTCAGGACCACCATGCAAAAGCCGATCAAGCGTTGCCGCCTGCCGGCGGGGTGTCATTGCAGCTTATAGCCTAGAGTGCTTTCGGAAAAGTGGAAACCGGTTTTCCGACATAAAAGCGCGACCAAACAAATAGATAGAGCGGTTTCACTGACTTTCATTTCACCGAAGCCGCCCGAATCGGACAGCCGCATCGGTCAAGCCCCAATCGCGGCTTATTTGCCCGCGAAATAGACCGCCGCCATGATCACGCAGATGGCGATGAATTGCAGTCCGACGCGCCAGCGCATCAGTTTCTGGCTTCTTCCCGGATTGCCGCCGCGCATCATGTTCCAAAGCCCGGCAAGCAGGACGATAAAGACGGCGATGACGGCGAGCGGTACCAAATAAGGAAAGAAATTCTGCATTTGCGTAGATCGTCTCTAAATCGTGTTCACGTGTGGCCAGGCTAGGGAAGAACCGGCACCTCCGCAATTCCCGGCCGGTCGAAAGGTCGATATTGCGGACCGGAGACGGCGCCGCCCCGCTGCTGTCGGGAGTTTAGTCATGAAGATGACGGCTGTCTCTGTTTGTCGAAAAAGCGTCAACAGCCTCTTCGAAAAATTCAGACGACCAATGTGCGGCGGAGCTCCGCTCGCGGCGTCATCCCACGGGCTGACCGGGGGAGCCAGTATCCTCCGGAACCGAAGTGAGCCACGACCCCCGTGCCGTTTACCGGGTTGCCCGGTTAAACCGGGCAATGACGACCGAGGGATAGATCCGCTCACCATACGCTCCTTTCCATCACCGGTCTCGATCCCCTTGTTTCAGTTCGCGGGGGGTGACGGATTTGGAGTTCCAAAACGCGCCTTTCAGCGGTGGCGGACGATGGCATCGTTGAGGCTTTGCGGCAAAATGCGCTTGCCGATCGCCGCCATGTAGGTCGGCAGGGTGACATAGTAGCGCGCCTTCGGAGACCGGCTTTCGACCGCGTGAATGAGCTTTTTCAGCACTGCCTCGGGGCCGAGCTTGAAGCGCTTGACGCCGCCGCCCTGGAGGCGCTTCAGGGCCTTTTTGTATTTCGCGCTATGCAGCGAATTCGCCAGATCGATATTTTGCTGCAGCGCCGCCGCGGCATTCTCGGTAAAGCGGCTTTCGATCGGACCGGGCTCGATGAGGCTCACCCTGATGCCGGTGCCGTGAAGCTCATAGCGCAAGGCGTCGGAAAGCGCTTCGAGCGCATATTTCGACGCATTATAGGCGCCGCGATAGGGCGGCGAGATGAGGCCGAGGACCGAGGAACATTGCACGATGCGCCCGTCGCGCCGGCCCCGCATGGCTGGGAGCAGGCGCCGGGTCAGATCGTGCCAGCCGAAGAAATTCGCCTCGAACTGGGCGCGCAGCACATCGGTGGTCAGATCCTCGACCGCCCCCGGCTGGCCATAGCCGCCATTGTTGAAGAGCGCGAAAAGCGTGCCGCCGGTCAGCTCAAGCACCTTGTCCGCCGAGGCGGCGATCGAGGCGGGCTCGGCATAGTCGAGATGAACCGTCTCAAATCCTTCGCCCTTGAGGCGGGCGACATCGTCCTCCTTGCGCGCGGCCGCGATGACTCGCCAGCCGCGCTGGCGCATGCCGTTGGCGGCGCAATAGCCGATGCCGGAAGAACAGCCGGTGATGAGAATGGACCGCTTGACCATCGGCCCGGTTTATCCGGTTCCGGTGAAAAGTGGAAGGGCTCTAGCTAATCCGCGAGGATGGAGCGACAACCGGCTTCACAAAAAAGCCGGAGACCGCGGTCAGGAAAAGCGTCACCGCCGGGTGCGCATTTGGCTATTGGCATGCCGTGCTCTCGGCCTGGCGTCAGTGCATCGGGCAAGCCGGGATTGGCAAAGCGATCGACAGAGAAATGTCGTTGGTCGATAGAAATTTTTGATGTATCAAGGAAGAATAGTTGAAGGCAACTTAGTCCAATTCCGTCCAACGAGAGCGTTCAATATGAAGTTAGTAATGATGTCATTTGTATTGGGCCTGCTATGCGTGTTTGCCCTGGGTGCGCAGATTCAAACAGCTACTGCCGCCCCAAAACCGATTTGCAAGCTACAGAATGTAGAGGGCAAGACAAATGGCCCAAAGATGAAATGTAAATGCCCCAAAGGCTATAAACTTCAAAAGACTAGCAACACCTGCAAAAAGAAGTAATTCACTTATTTGACTGGCCCCTCACGCGATCGCCCTGGCCGCTTACCAGGCTTTTGAACGAGCCCTCGTTTGCAAAGCTGGCGCATGGCGTTGACAATCTTGCCGGTGATTGAGGATTGACTGCTCTTTAAGGTGCCAAGGGCAGCCGCCGGCCCCTCAGCCCTCCAGGAGCCGCCGCGCGATCACCTGCGCCTGGATCTCCGCCGCGCCCTCGAAGATCGACAGGATGCGGGCGTCGCAGAGCACGCGGCTTACCGGATATTCGAGCGCGAAGCCGTTGCCGCCATGGATCTGCACGGCGTTGTCGGCGGCGGCCCAGGCGGCGCGGGCGGCGAGCAGTTTGGCCATCCCGGCCTCGACATCGCATCTGAGCCCCCGATCCTTTTGCCGGGCGGCGAAATAGGTGAGCTGGCGGGCGATCATCACCTCGGCGGCCATCATGGCGATCTTGTCGGCGACCCGGGGGAAGGCGATGATCGGTTTGCCGAACTGCGTGCGCTCCCGCGCATAGGCGAGCGCCAGGTCGAGCGCCGATTGGGCGACGCCGACGCCGCGCGCCGCGGTCTGGATGCGGGCCGCCTCGAAGGTCTGCATCAATTGCTTGAAGCCCTGGCCTTCCGCGCCGCCGAGCAGATTGGCCACCGGCACCTCGAAACCGTCGAAGGAAATCTCGAACTCCTTCATGCCCCTGTAGCCGAGCACCTCGATCTCGCTGCCGGTCATGCCGGCGGCCGGGA
>CAYWBS010000049.1:0-11443 GCA_964456215.1 uncultured Hyphomicrobiaceae bacterium | reverse complement strand
AATCTCGCGGCGGCGATATCTCGCAATTGATCGCTGTTGCACCGGTGGCGCGGTCCTGTCGGGCCACGTCCTTGCGTCCGCGGAGGATTAACCGGGAAGAGGAGAGCGGGCCCCATGACGCTGCCTGCATTCAATATGCGCCAGTTGCTGGAAGCTGGCGTTCACTTTGGTCATCAAACGCACCGCTGGAACCCGAAGATGTCCGAGTTTATCTTCGGTGCCAGAAACAAGATCCACATCATCGATCTGGCGCAGACGGTGCCCCTGCTTCATCAGGCGCTTGTCATGGTCAGTGATATCGTTGCCCAAGGCGGACGCATCCTCTTTGTCGGCACGAAACGCCAGGCCACCGAGGTTGTCGCGGAAGCCGCCAGGAAAGCCGCGCAGTACTACATAAACCACCGCTGGCTTGGTGGAACGCTGACAAATTGGAATACGATTTCAAACTCCATAAAGCGGCTCAGGGTGCTTGAGGAAATGCTGGCGGGCGAAACACACGGGTTGACGAAAAAGGAGCTCCTGAAGCTGACACGTGAACGCGACAAGCTTGAAAGGGCGTTGGGCGGCATCAAGGATATGGGCGGCCTTCCGGACATTCTCTTTGTCGTCGACACCAACAAGGAATCGATCGCGGTCGCCGAAGCCCGCAAACTCAACATTCCGGTGATCGGTATCGTCGACAGCAATAGCGATCCGGAATGCGTGGATTTTCCAGTTCCCGGCAACGATGATGCCGGGCGCGCAATAACGCTTTATTGCGATCTCTTTGCCAAGGCCGCCATCGATGGAATTGAGCGGGCGCAAGGTGAAGCCGGAATCGATATCGGAGAATCTGAACAGGCGCCCTCCGAGCCGGCTCTCGAGATCGCCGAAACTGAAGACGTCGGTGCGGAACACGCCAAGACAACAGAAGCACCCGGACCGAACGGCAAGTTGGCGGCCGAAGTGACGCCGGAAGCTGAGCAGGCGGCGGACAAAGCGGCGCAGCCGGAACCCGCGACGAAAAAAGCCGGAAGCACGTCGGCCGGCAAGGAAAAAGATAAATCGGCGGAAAAGGAGTCAGCGGAAAAGGAGAAGGACGAGAAGATCAGATTCCTTGCCGAACCGAAGGGAGAGCCTGACGATCTCAAGAAGATTACCGGTGTCGGCCCTGTAATTGAGAAAAAGCTCAATGGATTGGGCATTTATCATTATTGGCAGGTCGCCGAACTGACAGAGGAACAGATTGCGGAAATCGACGAGGTGCTGAGTTTCAGGGGACGGATTACGCGCGACGATTGGATCAGCCAGGCCAAGGAACTTTCGGAGACGTAACACGCATTCGTTTGATACCGCGCACCCAATGCGCTGATAACCAACACGAACATCCCTACAGAGGCTGACATGGCGACAATAACGGCTGGATTGGTGAAAGAACTCCGCGATAAGACGGGCGCGGGAATGATGGACTGCAAGACGGCGCTAACCGAGGTCGGCGGCGATCTCGAAGGGGCGGTTGACTGGCTGCGCGCCAAGGGCCTGGCCAAAGCGGCGAACAAGGCGGGGAGAATTGCCGCCGAAGGACTCATTGGCTTGACCGGCGATGTATCCAAGGCCGCCGTTGTTGAAGTGAATTCCGAGACGGATTTTGTCGCCCGCAATGATCAGTTTCAGGAGATGGTCCGCGGCATAACCGAACTCGCGTTAAAGGCGGACGGAGATATTGATGCCTTGTCGAAAATGGATTTTCCCGGCGCCGGCAAGTCAGTGGATGACTACGTCAAGGAAATGGTCGGCACAATCGGTGAAAATCTCAATCTTCGCCGCGCCGCAGCCCTCGAAGTGAAAGAGGGGATCGTCGCCCAATACCTCCACGGCGCCGTTGTCCCCGGACTGGGCAAGATCGGGGTTCTCGTCGCGCTTCAGTCAAAGGGCGACAGAGAAAAGCTGATGGCGTTTGGCAAGCAGATCGCGATGCACATTGCTGCAACCAGTCCGCTTGCCGTATCAACGGATCAGCTCGACCCCGGCGTCATCGCCCGGGAGAGGAATGTGTTGGCTGAGCAGGCGCGGGAATCAGGAAAGCCCGAGGAGATCGTTCAGAAAATGGTCGAGGGCAGATTGAGGAAATTCTATGAGGAGGTGGTTCTCGAAGCGCAAACCTTCGTAATTGACGGCGAAACAAAAGTGGCCAAAGCCGTCGAGGCGGCGGCCAAGAACGTCGGTGCTCCGATCAAGATTGCCGGTTTCGTTCGGTTTGGCCTGGGCGAAGGGATCGAGAAGGAAGCGGAAGATTTCGCGGCGGAAGTCGCCGCCGCCGCGTCTGGCTCGTAATCCGGTGAACTTTCCAGCGTTCCGGCATGGCATCGTCCTTGGGCAAGGAGACTGCGCAATCCGCTGAGTGCGTCGGGCAATTATACGTCCGAAGCAGTTAGCATATGAGGTAAAATTCGACCCTCCGATTTGGGAGCTGCGGCCGTGACGCAAGGACAAGGGCGATATAAGCGCGTTCTCGTGAAGCTTTCCGGTGAAGCTCTCTTGGGGGACGGCGCTTATGGCATCGATGTTCCGACAGTATCGAGGATCGCCGGTGAATTGAAGGACGCGCTCTCGCTCGGCGTTGAGATATGCGTCGTCATCGGCGGTGGAAATATCTACCGGGGACTTGCCGGGGCTTCCAAAGGCATGGACCGCGCCAACGCCGACTATATGGGCATGCTGGCAACGGTTATGAACGCCCTTGCTTTGCATAACACGCTGGAGCAGCTCGAAGTCGCTGCTCGCGTCCTTTCCGCGATTCCGATGCCGACGGTTTGCGAAACCTATGTCAGGCCGAAGGCATTGCGCCATTTGAAACGCGGCCGCGTCGTTATATTCGCCGCCGGAACAGGCAATCCTTATTTCACGACGGATACGGCGGCGGCCCTGCGAGCGGCGGAAATGGATTGCGACGTACTTGCGAAGGGCACGCAGGTCGACGGCGTCTATAGCGCGGATCCGGTTATTGATAAAAGCGCGGAAAGATTTGAAACTCTGAGTTATGGTGAGGTGCTCGCCAAAAACCTCGGCGTAATGGATGCTGCGGCTGTCGCCCTTGCCCGTGATAGCAATATTCCGATAATTGTATTCTCGATCGCGGAAATAGGCAGCCTTCCAAAAGTTGTCCAGGGAACTGCAAAGTGCACAATCATTAAGTAAGAACGGGAAATAGAAGCAGCAGGCTTTGATTTTTTGATCCGCTCATGGCACAGCTATCGCTTCGGCCGCAAAAACAGCACCCCGGCCAAATGTGCGGGAGGAAACATCATGTCCCAGGGTGGTTTCGACCTAAAGGATCTTGAACGGCGGATGCGCGGGGCGATAACTGTTCTCAAGCACGAGTTCGGCGGCTTGCGGACCGGTCGCGCCAATGCGAGCCTCCTTGATCCGATTATGGTTAATGCTTACGGTTCGCCAATGCCGTTGAATCAGCTGGCGACGGTCTCGGTACCGGATCCTCGCGTCATATCAGTGCAGGTCTGGGACAAATCCCAGGCCCAGGCTGTCGAAAAGGCCATCCGGGAATCGGATCTCGGCCTCAACCCGGTGGTCGAAGGCCAGCTTCTCCGTATTCCGATTCCGGAGTTGAATGAGGAGCGGCGCCAGGAGATCACCAAGATCGCGGCGAAATATGCCGAACTGGCGCGGGTCGCTGTGCGCAATGTCCGCCGTGACGGCATGGAAACCTTGAAGCGGCTGGAAAAGGAAAGCGAAATCGGTCAGGACGAGCAGCGCGCCCAGGCCGACAAAGTGCAGGAATTAACCGATAAGATTATTCGCGAAATTGATCAAGCTCTCGAAACAAAGGAAGAAGAAATCATGCAGGTCTAGGCTGCCTGCATCAAATAATACTGTTTGGAGCAAAGGTTTCGTTTAGGTGAATATTGAAGGCAATAAAGCGACCGGACTTGGCGCTAACCCGCCGTTCCCGCGCCATATAGCGATAATTATGGATGGCAATGGCCGTTGGGCCGCGGAGCGGGGACTGCCGCGCGCGGAGGGTCATCGGCGCGGCGTTGACAGTGTTCGCCATACGGTCGAGGCATCAATCGAATTGGGACTTGAGTATCTCACAATTTATAGCTTTTCGTCCGATAATTGGTCGCGGCCCGATGATGAGATCTCGCACCTGATGGGACTGCTCAAGCAGTTCATTCAGCAGGATTTGGCCCGCCTGCACGGGCAGAATGTACGAATTCGGGTTATCGGCAGATATCAGGACGTTGATCCGGAAA
Source organism: uncultured Hyphomicrobiaceae bacterium (assembly GCA_964456215.1). Classification (GTDB taxonomy): domain Bacteria; phylum Pseudomonadota; class Alphaproteobacteria; order Rhizobiales; family BFAS01; genus MnTg02. Next base: position 7,190 of record CAYWBS010000049.1, on the reverse strand, counting down.
TATCTGGTCTGATCGAGGAGGCACGCCAATTAACCCGCGCCAATACGGGCCTCAATCTGACCGTCGCGTTCAACTATAGCTCCCGCGACGAAATTGTCCGTGCTGTTCAAAGGATCGCGCAGTCCGTGCGGGAAGGGGGTCTTGCGCCGGCCGACATAACGGCGGATCTCCTCGGCTCCTATCTTGATGCACCGGAGATTCCCGATCCTGACTTGCTCATCCGTACGAGCGGTGAGATGCGTTTGAGTAATTTTTTATTATGGCAGTGCGCCTATACGGAGTTCGTTTTTCTGGATGTTCAGTGGCCGCAATTCAACCGCCGCACCCTTATCAACGCGATCGAGATATATCAGAGCCGCGAGCGCCGGTTCGGCGGCCTGCCGGAGAGGAGCCTGGCATGATTGGTGGACGGACCCAATCATGCAACGACGGAGCCGTAGACCGCGACGCGGTCATTAAGGCGAAGCAATCGGAAGTCCTTCTCAGAGTGATGTCGGCGATCGTTCTCGTAACGATAGCGCTCTCCGCAACTTATGCCGGTAATTGGTCGTTTGTCGCGCTCGTTGCCGCCGCCGCCATTGTGATGAGCTGGGAATGGAGCGCGATGACCTGCAGAGCCCACAAGGATCTCGGGTTCTTCGCGCTCGCAGGAGTTGCGTTGACCGCCGCATTCATTGCCGGCGCCAGATGGCCGGTGGCGGCGTTTGGCGTTGTTGCGGCGGCGGCTCTGCTTGCCGGTCTGTTGGCGGCGCGATTTGACCGCCTCATCTGGATCGCCGCGGGCGCGCTTTTCATCGGTTTGCCGGTGGTCGCGCTCATCTGGCTCAGGCATTTGCCGGGTTACGGCTGGTGGTCGGTTTGCTTTGTCTTTGCCGTCGTCTGGGCGACGGATAGTGCAGCCTACGCGACGGGGCGGATTTTGGGCGGCGCCAAACTGTCACCCCATCTCTCTCCCAACAAGACCTGGTCAGGTTTCTTCGGCGGTCTGCTAGCTGCAAATCTTGTCGGAATGGCGTTTGCTCTGGCGCCGGTTCCCGGCTCGACATTGTCGCTGGTCTTTCTCGCAAGTGCGCTTTCCGTGGCGGCGCAGATGGGGGATCTAACGGAATCCGCCATTAAAAGAAAATTCGAGACAAAAGACGCTGGCTCCCTTATTCCTGGGCATGGCGGTCTTCTCGACCGTGTCGACGGGCTAGCATTCGCCGTGCTCGCGGCGGCGGGGTTGGCGCTACTGGCTGCATCGGGCGCTCAAGGGCAGGGAATCTTCTTTTGATGCGGCTGCCGGTAGGTTTGCGCCCCGGAAAGGCACCATGATTTTGGCGAATTGAAGGGCGGCCGAAGAACAATGCACGCAGCAAAACCGCTCGTTTCCTCGGAGATCTTTCCCGAGCCCCGAACTGTTACCATATTCGGAGCGACAGGGACGATCGGACTTCACACTCTCGACCTCATCGGGCGCTCGCCGAAATCCGCTTATCAGGTTATTGCCCTTACGGCTCACAGAAATGTCGATCTGCTCGCCAAACTTGCGATCGAGCACGGCGCCGAACAGGCGATCATCGCCGACGATACCCGATACCGCGATCTGAGAGAGGCTCTGGCCGGGACGGGAATTAGGGTGGCCGCCGGCGAACAGGCGCTCATCGAGGCCGCCCAGCAGCGGGTTGACTGGTATATGGCGGCAATCGTTGGCGCCGCCGGTTTGCGCCCAACCTTCGAAGCGGTCCGGCAGGGGACCTGTGTGGCACTTGCAAACAAGGAATGCCTTGTGACGGCCGGCAAGGTCTTCATGAAGGAAGTCGCGGATGCCGATACGGTGCTTCTTCCGGTGGATTCGGAACATTCGGCCGCCTTTCAATCTCTTGAAGGAAGGCCGATGGACGGAATTGACCGCATCGTACTCACCGCATCGGGCGGGCCTTTTCGAGAGTGGTCCCTCGAAAGCATGGCCGCGGTCACGCCACAACAGGCGCTCGACCATCCCAATTGGTCGATGGGGCCGAAGATAACCGTCGATTCCGCCACCATGATGAACAAGGTCCTGGAAATCATCGAAGCCTATCATCTGTTCCCGGTCGAAGCATCGCAGCTCGAAATTCTGGTGCATCCCCAGTCGATCATTCATTGCCTTGTGGAATTCTGCGACGGTTCGGTCCTGGCGCAGATGAGTTGCCCCGATATGCGCACGCCGATCGCCTACAGTCTGGCCTGGCCTGAACGCATGGCCGCGCCGACACCACGTCTTGATCTTGCCCAGCTCAGACAGCTGACCTTTGAAGCTCCAGACGAGGTGCGTTTTCCATCCCTCGGACTTGCGCGCGTGGCTCTGAATGGCTCCGATGGGCTCAGCACCATCCTGAACGCGGCCAATGAGATTGCCGTCGACGCTTTTCTCGAGCGGCGGATAGGGTTTCTTTCGATCGCAAAAATCGTGGAGTCAACGCTTGAACGGGTCCCGGGGAAGACCAACGTAAATCATGCCACGAATTTGGATGAAATTCTGGTACTTGACGGCATTGCCCGGCGGCAGGCGCGCTTACTGCTCGCAAAATTTGCAATTTAGGCACCGAATTGCGAAATAAGCACCAGCAGAAGGTTAGGAACACGCGGAAATGGACTTTGTATCAAATATCTTGAATTTCGGTGACTTGCTCTTGTCTTATGTATTGCCGTTCTTGTTTGTACTGACCATCGTCGTATTCTTTCATGAACTTGGGCACTTCATCGCTGCACGGTGGTGCGGCGTCGGGGTCAAGGTATTCTCTATCGGTTTTGGACGGGAAATCATTGGTTTCACGGACAAAAAAGGTACACGCTGGCGCATTTCGTGGATTCCCCTCGGCGGTTACGTCAAATTCATTGACGATGACAATGTCGCAAGCGCGTCCGGGAAAGTGGACGTTGAAAGCTTTCCGCCTGAACTCAGAGACAAGCTTTTCCACGCCAAGACGGTCGGTCAGCGCGTTATCGTCGTTGCCGCCGGGCCGATCGCCAATTTTGTTCTCGCCATCTTGATTTTCGCGACGATGTTTACGTTCGTCGGGCAGAGGACGACCGCTCCGATCGCAGACATAATAAGCCCTGGCAGCGCGGCCGAACGCGCCGGCTTCAAACCGGGCGACCGCGTGCTGTCGATTGACGGCGAAGCCATTGAAAACTTTTCGGAAATGCAAAGGATCGTAAGCATAAGCGCGGACCAGGAACTGACATTCAGTATTGATCGCGGTGGCCGCCGGATCAAGCTCGTGGCGACCCCGGAACGCAAAGAAGTGACGGATAGTTTCGGCAATAAGGTCAGAATTGGATTGCTCGGTATCCGCCGCGAAACCAAGGCCGATGAGTGGAGCCACAATACCTACGATCCGTTAACGGCGCTGTGGCTCGGGACAAAGGAAACGTATTTCGTCATCGACCGGACCTTGAGGTATCTTTTTGATGTCATTCTCAGGCGTGAATCCGCCGATCAGCTGGGCGGGCCGCTGCGTATCGCCCAGGTTTCCGGGCAAGTTGCGACCGTCGGGTTCCTGGCACTGATCAATCTCGCGGCGATCCTTTCGGTCAGCATCGGACTGATCAATCTTTTTCCAATTCCGATGCTGGATGGGGGGCATCTGTTGTTCTACGGGATCGAAGCGGCACTGGGCCGGCCATTGAGCGAAAAAACCCAGGAAATCAGCTTTAGAATTGGCCTTGCTTTTGTTCTCATGTTAATGATATTCGCAACATGGAACGACTTGATTCACTTGCGATTCTTGTGAGAGAATTATCGCCGAGTGTGGCATTAGAGTTCTATCCAGGAGCCTAAATAGTCTGTAGAAAAAAACAACAAAAATTGGCCACAATGAAATGGCCCATAATTTGGAAAAGCGGGCTACTGTTTGGGGGACCGCGGAATAAGGGGCACATAAGCCAATGCTAGAACGGGTTCGAACAGCCCGCGCCGTGGTCTTCGCGCTTATTACGCTATTGGCAATACCGTGGCTTGCCGCCACGGTTTTGGGCTTGTCGGTTACGGCCGCGTCGGCACAGTCTTCCGGCAGAGTTGGCGACATCCGAGTAGAAGGAAACCGCCGCGTCGAGGCTGAAACCGTGCGGTCCTATCTGAAGTTCGCGCCCGGCTCCAGGTACGATTCGGAAGCCGTCGATCAATCCTTGAAATCGTTGTTCGCAACCGGACTTTTTGCAGACGTCCGTATCCGCAAGACCGGTCCGACCGTCATTGTCGTAGTCGTCGAAAATCCTATCATTAACAGAGTTGTTTTCGAGGGCAACTCGGCCATTGACGACAAGACGCTGACTTCGGAAATCCAGCTCAAGCCACGTTCCATATTTACCCGGGCCCGTGCACAGGCGGATGTCTCGCGGGTATTGGACGTATACAACCGCCAGGGGCGTTTTGCGGCCCGGGTCGAGCCGAAAATCATCAATCTTGAACAAAACCGGGTGGATCTCGTTTTTGAAATCCAAGAAGGGCCGAGCACAAAGGTTCGCGGTATCAATTTTATCGGCAATCAGGCGTTCAGCGATTCCAATCTCAGAGATGTCATCACGACAACCGAGACGAGTGTCTTCAGCTTCTTCAAACCGACAAACGTATATGACCCGGACCGGCTCAATCTCGACCGTGAGCTCCTTCGTCAATATTACCTGAAGAATGGCTATGCGGATGTGCGCATCATATCCGCGATCGCCGATCTTGATCGAGAGGGCAAGGGGTTTTTCATTACGTTCACGATGGAAGAGGGCGAGCTTTATAATTTCGGGGCGATTAATATCGAATCCGCGCTTACTTCCGTCGATCCGGTTGGGTTAAAGCCGCAACTGCTGACGAAAGAAGGTAAGGTCTATAACGCGGCACAAATCGATCAATCGGTCGAAAAGCTTACCTTGAAAGTCGCGGAGAACGGTTTTGCATTCGGTCGTGTCCGCCCGCGAGCCGATCGGGACCCGGTGGCGCGGACAATTGGCATCACATATGTCATCGAGCAGGGGCCGCGGGTCTATATCGAGCGCATTAACATCATCGGCAATATCCGGACGCAGGATTACGTTATCCGCCGGGAGTTCCGCATCGCCGAGGGCGACGCCTACAACCGTCTGCTCGTAAACCGCGCCCGCAAACGGCTTTTGGAGCTGCGTTTCTTCAAGAAGGTGACCATTAATCGCGAACCAGGGTCCGCTCCCGACAGGGTTGTTCTGAACGTCATTCTTGTTGAGCAATCCACAGGCGAACTGTCGTTCGGCGCAGGCTATTCGACATCGGAAGGAGTCATCGGCGATATCAGCATTTCGGAGCGCAACCTGCTTGGCCGCGGCCAATTTCTTCGTTTGAAACTTTCCGGCAGCGTCGAAAGACTGCAGGTTGATCTGAGCTTTACGGAGCCCTATTTCCTCGACCGGAATTTGGCCGCAGGATTTGACCTCTTCCATAAAGAACAAGATTTTACTGAGGAGGCGTCATTTAAGAGCCGCAAGACCGGCGGCAGCCTCCGTCTCGGATTCCCGCTCTCCGAGCATATCCGTATGTCAACGTCCTACTCGTTCGTTCGCGACGACGTTTTCGATGTAGCAGCGGGAGCCTCGGCTGCCGTTGTAGACGCCGCAGGTGTCTCAAATGTATCGTCTGTCGGGCTTCGGCTCAGCTACGATACGCGGAATGATATCCGAAATCCCAACAGGGGTGTCTATTTTGTCGTCGGGCAGGATCTCGCCGGCGTTGGCGGCGATGTTAAATATTACCGAACGACGGTGGAAGGGCGCGGCTATTATCCGATAACCAAGAAATTGACGCTGGTCGGACGCGCGGTTGGCGGATTTATCCAAGGCTGGGGCGGCGAAGATGTGCGCTTGATTGATTTGTTCTACAAGGGAGGTGAAACGATCCGCGGTTTCGACCGCGCCGGCTATGGTCCCCGCGACGGCGCTACAGGTGACGCGCTCGGCGGAAAGATTTATTATGCGGGTACTGTTGAAATCCGCTTTCCATTGCCGTTCGTTTCGGAGGAGCTTGGGATGTCAGGTGCCTTTTTTGCCGACGCCGGTTCCTTGTATGATACCGATTCGACCGATTCCGTGGTGACGATCTTGGATACAAATTCCATTCGATCGTCTGTGGGTGCGAGCCTGTTATGGGCATCGCCAGTTGGTCCACTTCGCGCGGACTTCGCCTATGTCGTGACATCGGAAGATTTCGACAAAGAAGAAATTTTCCGCTTTGGTGCAGCGACCCGCTTCTGATCTCCAGAAGACTTTGCCTCAGACTTGTCGTAATCTTCGCGCGGGCCGAAGGCGGTCCGCCTCTATCGACTCCGCATTATGGCGCAGATCCCATGGAACATCCCGGATTCTTCACCAATACTGGGCCATTTTCAATTGGTGCAATTGTCGACGCCTCCGGTGCCACGCCATTCGGCGAGTACGATCCAACGATGGAAATCACGGATATCCGGACATTGGACGAAGCTCGCCAGGGCCACATGACATTTATCGACAACCCTAAATATTTGTCCCAGTTCGTTGCGACAGCCGCGTCGGCATGTTTCTCCCATCCGAAATTCAAGGATCGCGGGCCAAATGGCACGCTGATTCTGGAGTCTCCGGAACCTTATAGATGTTTTGCCAGGGCCCTTGCCTTATTCTATCCGCAGGCTGTCAATCCGGGGACCGTCGGCGACGGCCGAGGTGAAGATGCCGACGTTCATGCCTCCGCAATTCTGGAAGAAGACGTCCGCATCGAGCCGGGAGCCCGCATCGGGCCTGAATCGCATATCGGCAGCGGTACAACAATTTCGGCCGGGGCAACGATCGGATATCGCGTATATATCGGCCGCGATTGCTTTATTGGCCCGAACGTCAATATCATTTATTCCTTGCTCGGCGATCGCGCGATCATCCACCCCGGTGCATCTATTGGCCAGGACGGGTTTGGTTTTGCGATGGGTCCCCAGGGCCATCTGAAAGTGCCCCAGATCGGCCGTGTTATTATTCAGGATGATGTCGAGATAGGAGCAAATACGACAATAGATCGCGGCGCTCTCAGGGATACTATTGTAGGCGAGGGCACCAAGATTGATAATCTTGTGCAAATCGGACACAACGTCGTAATTGGTCGGCACTGCATTATTGTCGCCCAGGTTGGAATTTCCGGCAGCACCGAATTGGGTGATTTTGTTGTCCTCGGCGGCCAGGTC
>CAYWBS010000048.1:0-11461 GCA_964456215.1 uncultured Hyphomicrobiaceae bacterium | reverse complement strand
CTTTGGCTTATGGCACGACTCTGAAAGCCTCGAGTCGAGCAAATGTCGTCAGCAACCAAGGTATCTTCTACCGCAGTGCGTTCTGGATTACGTCCGCCAATCAGGCTTTCTGATGAGGTTCGCTTCTTGATCTTTGTGGACCAAGCCGACGGCGCATGTTTCCGCGAACGCTGAGTCCGTTCAGGTTCTTGGTTGCGTGAAAACGTCCGTACGCAAGGAGACGTCGCTCTGGAGCTTCGCCGACGTGCCTTTAAGCGGAGCTTTTGGAATATTTTTTCTGCTCGGAATAAGGTACGAGGTGCCTTGCCTGCTTAGGCGAAGAAATCATCGAATGAGAACTCAAACACCATGCCATCGTTTTCATTCGCAACCGTGTTGTTATCGACCCCGCGCGCCGCCACGTACAGACTCGTCGTATTCGGGTCCAAGCTGCCAGGCCCGAACGCGAGCCCTGCAGCATTCGCGACATTTGCCGATGAAATATCGAGCATACCGACCAAGTCCCCGGTGATCGTCACCTGCGCGATAGATTGGTTTGTAGCAATGATATACAGCAGGTCGAAGACAGGGTCGTAGGCGATGCCTTCCGGATCCACGATCCCCAGCCCAGCCGTAGAAAAACTCGTCACAACGTCATCGCCGCCGGCAGACGCTACACCGTCAAAAAGACCGTTGGCACCCGGGTCGATGGTGTAAACCATTCCGCCCGCACCATCCACGACATGCAAGAACCCGCGCGTGGTGTCGTAGGTAATCCCTTCGGGATCGCTATTCCCGTATGCGCTGGTACCGAATGAGGTGACGATGTCATCGCCAGTGTCGTAGAGCCCATCCTGTCCAGGATCGACCTCATAGACGCTCCTGGTGCCGGTGTCGTCCGTAAAAAAGAGGTGGTGGTTAGTTGGATTGTAGGCAGCCCCTGTCGGTTCATCTGAAAAGGGGAGGGTGGTCAGCGTATCTACGAAGGTGCCGTCCAGATTTCTTTCAAAAAGATTGTCACCGGTAAAAATGGGAGGATTTTGGGTCCCTTCATTGACTTCGCCGTCGGAAACCAACAGCGTACCAACGTGGTCGAGGTAGACAATCCCGGAAGAGTCCGGACTCGGCGGCGACCACTGCCAGGCATTCATGACTTGCACGAGGCTGAGTGACGATGGTGGCTGCGGCGGTATCACGTTTACCGATACCGTAGCCGTGGAGCTGTCACCGCCCCCGGCAATCGACTCGGTAATCGTATAGGTGAAGCTTGCGGGACCCGTGAACAGGGGGTCCGGCGTGTAGGTCAGCGTGTTGTCGGCATTGATTGACACCGTGCCGTTGGCGTTTGTGTCATCGACGGTCAGGGAATCGACACCGTCGCCCAAATCGTCATTGGCCAGCACGTCGATGACCACCGGGATGCCAGGTTGGGCCGTCGCACTGTCGGCGTTGGCCACCGGGACTTCGTTCACGTCGCCAACCGCGATGGCGAAGTCTTGTGTGCCGGAGCTGAAGTCTGACGAGGTTGCCGTCACGGTGACGGTGATCTGCGGCTCGGTCTCGAAATCGAGCACCCCTGTGCCGGAGCGCGTGACGACGCCGGTGTCGGGATCGATGTCGAAGCGCGGGTCATCGATACTATAGGTCACTGTGTCGCCGGCATCGGGATCGGTGGCGGACGCCGTGATGCCGACTGCTACGCCGGCGCCGGCATTCTCGGCGATCTGGTCAGCGGCGGGGTCGGCATCCGGTGGGATGTCGAAGGCCAACGGTTCCGGGTCATCGAGGACGCCGAGAGTGAAGGCTTGAGTGGCGCGGCCACCGTCTCCCGAGGTCGCCGTCACGTTGACGGTGATCTGCGTCTCGGTTTCGAAATCGACCACGCCTGTAGCCGAGCGGGTGATAACGCCGTCGGCGTCGATGACAAAGCGCGGGTCGTCGATACTATAGATGACAATATCGCCGGCATCGGGATCCGCAGGCGAGGCGGTAGCCGAGGCGATAATGCCTACCGCGGTGCCCGAGGGGGCATTTTCGGAGATCTGGTCGGTGGAGGGGTCGGCATCCGGTGGGATGTCGAAGGCCACCGGTTCCGGGCCATTGAGGACGTCGAGGGTGAAGTCCTGGGTGGCGATGCTCGTGTCCGAAGAGGTGGCCGTCACGGTGAAGGTGATCGCCGGCTCGGTCTCGAAATCGAGCTCCCCCGCGCCTGAGCGGGTGATGACGCCGGTCGTGGCATCGATGGCGAAGCGCGGATCGTCGATACTATAGGTGACCGTATCGCCCGGATCGGGGTCCGCGGCCGAGGCGGTAATGCCGACTGTTGCCCCGGTCGCGGCATTCTCTACAATCCGATCGGCGGCAGGGTCGGCATCGGCTGGGTTGTGGAAAGCGACCGGGTCATTGGCACCGAGGACGTCGAGGGTAAAATCTTGTGTGGCGATGCTTCCGTCCGACGATGTCGCCGTCACGGTGAAGGTGATCGCCGGCTCGTTCTGGGAATCGAGCGCGCCCGTGCCCGAGCGGGTAATAACGCCCGTATTCGGATCGATGGCGAATCGTGTGTCGTCGATACTATAGGCGACGGTATCGCTTTGATTGGGGTCCGTCGCCGAGGCGGTAATGCCGACCAGTGCGCCTGCGGCGGCATTCTCGGTGATCTGATCGGCGGCGGGGTCGGCGTCGGCCGGGGTGTCGAAGGCCACCAGTTCATTGACATCGAGGACGTCGAGAGTCAAGTCCTGGGTGGCGATGCTGCCGTCCGACGAGGTCGCCGTCACGGTGAAGGTGATCGCCGGCTCGGTGTCGAAATCGACCACGCCTGTAGCCGAGCGGGTAATGACACCGCTGTTTGGATCGATGTTAAAGCGCGTGTCATCGATACTATAGGTGACCGTGTCGCCGGGATCGGGGTCCGTCGCCGAAGCCGTAATGCCGACCAATGCGCCGGCGCCGGAATTCTCGGCAATTTGATCGGCTGCGGAATCGGAATCGGGTGGGATATCGAAGGCCACCGAAGGGCCGACCGGACCGGGCGGCAAATACTCGATATGCAGCAGTGGCGCTGCCGCGGCAACGCCGTCATAGGCTTCCGCCGTGCGTGTGCCGCTTCCGGTGATGATCAAGGCGAGCGAGTTGTTGGCGGTCCAGCCCGGCCGGCTCACAATCTCCTGAATGATGGCGGAGATATCGGCTGTCTGCTGAGCAACACCGGCCGCGCCCACTGTCGTCCAATCAGGCGGCGACCACGCCACCGTGGCGGCGGTCGCCGTCTGCAGCCTGGAAGAGACGGTACCGTTAATATCGGCAAACGTTGCGGCATTGTCTGTGTCTTCGCCGTGGATAAAGAGCGTCGCCGCCCCGGTGCTCACCTCATCCACCTGGAACTGGATATAGGCGTTGACAATGGTCGCGCCCTGCGGAATGTCGAGCCCATTGAAGCGAAGCCCAACCGTCTGCTGGGGCCTGTTCGGAAAGTCGTCGACCAGCTCAAGATCGGCACCGGTTAGGGTCGGCCGGCCCGAAGCGCGCTCCTCGACATCGTCCGCGCTCGACGACACTCTCGACTCCACGATTGTGGCCGACTGCTGACCGTTAAGGACGTCGACGGTGAAGACCTGGGTATCGGTGCTCGTGTCCGACGAGGTCGCCGTCACGGTAACATTGATGGCGGGCTCGTTCTGGAAATCGAGCGTTCCCGTGGCCGAGCGGGTGATGACGCCGGTGGCGGGATCGATGGCGAATCGTGTGTCGTCGATACTATAGCTGACCGTGTCGCCGGCATCGAGATCCGTAGCCGAGGCGGTAATGCCTACCGGGGTGCCCGAAGGGGCATTTTCGGAGATCCGGTCGGTGGAGGGATCGGCATCCGGTGGGATGTCGAAGGCCACCGGTTCCGGGTCATCGAGGACGGAGACGGTAAACGCTTGTGTGGCGGTGGTAAAGTCCGACGACGTTGCCGTCACATTAAAGGTGACTGCCGGCTCGGTCTCATGATCAAGCGCACCCGGGTTCGACAGCGTAATGACACCCGAGTTGGCGTCGATGGCGAAGCGCGGGTCGTCGATGCTATAGGTCACCGTGTCGCCGGGATCGGGGTCCGTGGCCGAGGCGGTAATGCCCACCACTGCGCCCGCGGCGGCAAGCTCGCCAATCTCATTTGCGCCGCCGTCGCCATCCGGTGGCGTGTCAAAGGCCACCCCCGAGCCGCTGGGGAGCTGCCATTCGATATGCAGCAGTGGCGCTGCCGCGGCAACGCCGTCATAGGCTTCCGCCGTGCGTGTGCCGCTTCCGGTGATGATCAAGGCGAGCGAGTTGTTGGCGGTCCAGCCCGGCCGGCTCACAATCTCCTGAATGATGGCGGAGATATCGGCTGTCTGCTGAGCAACACCGGCCGCGCCCACTGTCGTCCAATCAGGCGGCGACCACGCCACCGTGGCGGCGGTCGCCGTCTGCAGCCTGGAAGAGACGGTACCGTTAATATCGGCAAACGTTGCGGCATTGTCTGTGTCTTCGCCGTGGATAAAGAGCGTCGCCGCCCCGGTGCTCACCTCATCCACCTGGAACTGGATATAGGCGTTGACAATGGTCGCGCCCTGCGGAATGTCGAGCCCATTGAAGCGAAGCCCAACCGTCTGCTGGGGCCTGTTCGGAAAGTCGTCGACCAGCTCAAGATCGGCACCGGTTAGGGTCGGCCGGCCCGAAGCGCGCTCCTCGACATCGTCCGTGCTCGATGATACCCTGACTTCAAGAAGTTCAGTCATATGTGTGCTCTCCCCCAGGTCGTTTCCAAAACGACCAGCCCCGCGCTCATGGCGACGCTCATCTCACCCAAGCGCTCTTCATGGAGATCCCGGGCGCACATTCTGTCTTACAGTCGAAACTGAGAACTCCGCGATTCCCTCTCCCGCCGATCAGATTCCCGCCACACTCGGTCCAAGAATGTCAAACTCGTTTTTTTCGCTGATCGAGTAATTGCGGTCTCTTATCTCTGCGACTTCGGGTCTGAGAAGCTACCCACCGTGCAATACAGAACGCAATTAACAACTGAGGTACAATAGACGACCCTGAGACCCATTTAAACTAGCTGATCGAAGTACTCCCAATTGGTTATCAATTTTGAGTGGGCGCACGCGCCAAGCGCTGGCATGCCTATGAGATGATTATCGGCTTTGCCGAAGGAGGTGGTGCGGTTTTCTGCCGATGGGCATTATCCGCATGGTAGGCCTGCCACCCGTTGCGGCAATATATGGGCACAGCATCATCGCCACGCGCTATGTGACGCCAAGAGACACGCCGCCTCACTCGATTTAGTATGCATTAGGGCAAACCTTCGAGAAACGGGACGGACGATATATGATCCGCTCGCCAAATGGGCGCAGCGTGCCGTCATTATCTCATCTAGGCTTTTGGCAAAGGAGCGGCCTTTTTGCACACCAACCCGCGAAAATGATTGATTATGGTGACGCCTGAGCTGTTTGTCAGAACCGTTCCTATCGACGAGTGTCTACCCCTTTCACAAAGCGATAGGGTGTCGCGTTTCCCCTGCTTGGTCGCCCCCTTCACCATAACCGAAGTGTTTTTCTCCTAATGGCGGGAGGCGGCGGTGGCGCATAGTCTGGTTCGGCGGAGAGTCTTGAGCGATAAGCGGACCAGTTGTGCTCTCACTGAGACTTACCGCCCAAGACCCCAAGCAGACCAAGCGCGATAATCTCGCATCAGGCCAATAGCGCCCTCAATTTGCTTCGCAGGCGCAGCCAGTTGACAGCGAAGCCTGCAACAAACAGGACCTGTACTGGTGTGGAGAGCTGAGCAAGTGCGCTTGCCGAGGTTGCACTGGCGCCGGCGAGAGCCAATACCCCACCGGCGACGCCCGAACCGCAGCAGCCCATGATGCCGGTGCTCGACGCGCCCACCGTGGCAAGCAAACCGGTGCCGGCTGCACCTGCCGCTCCGAAACCTCCGTTGACGGAACAGACGTTCCGTAGGTTTAGATACGCAAGAAGGTTGAGGGCTATTGCCAGTCCCATGGCAAGTGTTAGCAGAAACTGCCCTACAGTGAGGGTGTACATATTGGACAGTAAAAAGCCGCTGGTCATATTCATGGACCAGACAGGCGCCGACAAGATCGTAAGGGGGTCGAGTGATTTCACAGCCTGGGACAATTCCTCGTAAGGGACGTAACCAGACAGTTCAATAAAGCCGAATTGGCGCCAAACGAGATAGGCATAAATCAGCGGCGGCAGCAAAAAGGCAAGCAGGACAATGCCAACCAGCAAGACGCCGTCTCGGACCCAACGCTCGTTTGCGAGGCGACCGAGGCCTTCCTGCTTCAATTCATGCTCACGCGCTCCACTCGCCATCACTCATATCCTCAAGATCCGCGCGCTTTCCTCGGACATCGTTTCTTCGGGCTTCTTCTTCTCGTTGTCTTCACCGCCGTCGCCTTCTCGCGCTATGTGAGATTCCCCATCGAGTTCAAAGGCGATCGGACGGTTGGCGGAGCGATCGACAGTCAATTTGAAGATGTCGAAGCGGTTGTAGTAGCCAACCACGTCATGAAACTGCTTCGGCTCAACACACTTTGAAATGTCAATGTCGCAGTAGAGCAGGGTCTCATCCGCTTCTGCCACATCGCTGATGACGTTACCTTCCGGTCCGGTGACCATGGAAACGCCGCGGGGGGTATTATCCAGTATTCGCACCGCATCCTTATTCTCTTTCGAAAGGGCGGCATGCATGTTGTCATCCATAAAGCCGGAAACGACGGCGGTGAAGCATTTCGCCTCAAAGGAATGTGCCCCGGCGCGGATGCGAATGGCGCTGGCGAGATCATAGTTGCCGCCAACTTCAGGATCACAGGTCGGCCAGACGGGGGGATAGCTTGAAATGTGAAGCTGCTCGCCCTGGGCCATTAAAGTATAGCGGGCCAAAGGGTTGGTATTCTCGCCGCAGATAAGGGTGCCGACCCGGCCGATTTCGGTTTGAACAACTCGCAAACCGGCGCCGTCGCCGTTGGCCCACACCATTTTCTCGAAGAACGTGGGAACCAGCTTCCGGTGATGGTTAAGAATAGTGCCATCGGGGGCAAATAAAAGATTGGCGTTCCAAATGCAGCCGACGCTGGCATTCGTGCCCTCATTGACACCTATCGAAACATATATGTTCGACGTCCTTGCGGCATTGGCGATGGCCGCAACCTCGGGCCCTGGCACGAAAAGCGTATTGGCGGCGAGACTTTTGAAGAAATCATGGTTCTTGATTGGCGCGTTCAATGCCGCCCATACCGGGAAAGCCGGAATATAGGTTTCCGGGAATGCAACCAGGCACGCTCCATTCTTCGAAGCTTCCCCGATCAGCGAACAGGCCTTGCTTACGCTTCCATCGAGATCCAGAAACACTGGTGCGACATGCGCCAGCGCAATTTTGTACGCGGGGTAGCTAATTTCAGGCATTGCTCGTGCACACCCGGTTCGACAAAAAATAAATACCAGTTTGGGCGGAACCCCGGGACGGGTGTACCGCCCCGGGATATCTCCCTACCGTCTAGAAGGACTCCTTGGTAAAGTCGTATCGAGCTGGGAAATGCCTCTCTACATCTGAGGACGGGATATTGTGCTTCACATGAATCCGGCCGTCCTCGATCTTGCTCATATAAAAGTTGATCACCGCCTTATGGTCTTTTGCGCGGATAAATTTGTCGCCTTGTGGGTGCTCGAAGGACTCTTTCACGGCCATGCCCTCAAGCGCCTGGATGAAATCCGGTGTGTCTTTCTTGGTTTTCCAGCCGCTCTTCTCGATGCCCTTCTTGATGAAAAACACGCTTTCCCAAACCTGCCAATAATGGCTGCCGGCCAGGATACGTTTTGAGTCACTTTCGCGGCCATCATCCGCGTCCACACCCATTAGCTCCCGAACCTTTTTGTTATATTCCGTGTCTTTGTACTTCAGCATGCGCGGATGATATTCAAGCAGGTTGACGCCTTCCGAGGCGCCGCCAATATCCTTCGGCGAGATTGACTCGTGGGTGCACAAGACCGAGTAGCGCGACATGTCCTTGTCGAGGCCCATGGCTTTCGACTGCGTGTACAATGCCACGGACTGCGAACCAAAGAAGATCGAATAAAGCTGTGTCGTCGATTTCGGCACCTTCGCCAAATATGGGAGAAGGTCCTTGGCATCGAGTGGAACGGCGATGGGCGGGTTCACATTTGCGCCGAGCTTTTCGAGAATTGGCTTGTGCTCGTTGTAGTGGCTCCAGCCCCAGCCATAGTCGGCAAAGATGAAGGTCCATTCGTTGCCGAGATTTTTTGTCGCCCATTCGGCTCCGGCAGCGGCTTGCGAATATGTGTCTGATCCGACGCGGAAAGTGTATCGATTGCCCCTCTTCCCGGTCATTTCTGCAGCCATGCCATTTGGGATGTATACGGTCTTCAATTCCTTGGCGATCGGCACGGAGGCCAGATCGATACCGGAGTGAACCGAACCCATAACGAAGTTCGCGTTATGGCGTTGCACAAGTGCACGGAATTTTCGGGCTCCCGTCGGCGGGTTGGTTTCGGTGTCTTCGGTCACCAGCTTCACGGGACGTCCGGAGATACCGGTCGTATTGTTGATATGCTCGACTGCTTTTTCGGCGGCCTTGTTGAGCCAATATCCCCAGGATGAAATACCGCCCGTGAGATCGCACTGATGGCCGATGACGATGGGCTGGCCTGTTGGCGCTGCGAACAAGTCCTTGGCGATGTATAGATGAGCCGTTTGGCCCATCACACCACCGGCGAGAGCCGTCTTCAGGAAACTGCGTCGTGTGATTGCCATAACTGATTCCTCCGTTTGGTGTTTATGTCCTTCAATATCCCCAGTTCGCCCGCATATGGTATTCGCCGCCGTCAATCGCGACCTCTGCACTTATATTGAGACTCCCAGATATCTATGGATGATGTCCGGTTTCGCTTTGAGGTCCGTTGTCGTGCTTTCGTAACAAATCGCACCCTTCTCCATGATGTAGACGCGCGAGCAGACCGAGAGGGCTGCCAGAATGTTCTGTTCAACAAACAGGATGGAGACGCCGCCTTTATTGATTTCGCGTATCTCATCGCGTAGCGAGGCCACGAGCTTGGGCATGATACCTTCCGTCGGCTCATCAAGAAGAAGAATTTTCGGCTCCATGATGAGACAGCGGGCAATGGCCAGCATTTGCTGTTCCCCGCCCGAAAGCGTGCCGCCTTGCTGTTTGGCCCGCTCTTCCAGACGCGGAAACCGATTGAAGACGGCATTGAGCCTCTCCTGCGACGGCGCTCGTCTAAGCCCGAGGCATAGATTGTCCATTACCGATAGATTGGGAAAGATATGGCGCCCCTGTGGGATATAACCGATGCCGAGGCGCGGAATTTGATGCCCGGACAATGCATCGACTCGCTTGTCCTCAAAAGTAACCGTGCCGCTGCGAGGTGGCGTCAGCCCCATGATGGCTCGCAAGGTTGTCGTCTTGCCCACGCCGTTACGGCCAAGCAAAGCAACGGCTTCGCCGGGCCCCACCTCCAGATTGACGCCCTGAAGGACCTGACTCTTGCCGTAACCGGCGAAGATATTGTCGAGTTTCAGCACCGCCTTATTCCCCGTCCTCCGGCGCGCCTAGATAGGCTTCCTGAACGCGTGGATCCTTGGAAATGTTGTCCGGCGTGCCCTCGCACAGGATCGAACCGTTGGTCATAACCGTAATAATATCGGCGATACCAAACACGACCTCCATGTCGTGCTCGATAAGAATCACGTCGAGTTGACGCGAAAGGTCCTTGATCTTTCCAACCGTCAGTTGCGTTTCCTCCGGGCTCATGCCCGCCACCGGTTCGTCCAGAAGCAGAAGCTTGGGTTTCATCGCAATCGCGATGGCAATCTCGAGCATGGCAACATCGCCATAGGACAGATTGCTTGCAAGTTCATCGCGGAGGTGGCCAATTCCTGTTTCCTCAAATGCTTCTTCGACAGTCTCGGCCGTTTCGACATAGGACTTTGCCGCTCGCAGAGGGTGGAGCTTTTGAGCCTGAGCATGGGCGGCAATCCAGATGTTCTCGTAGACGGATAGACCGTTGAAGACGCTCTTGACCTGGAGCGTGCGGGCAATGCCCATCTGGCTGATGGCGTGAGGGGATTTGCCGGTGATGTTCCGGCCTTGAAATGCTACGCTCCCGGCATCGGCGGTCAGCATACCGGAGATCAGATTGAAGAGAGTGGTCTTGCCGGCGCCATTTGGGCCAATGATGGCGCGTAAGTCGCCCCCTGGCAGGACGTAGTCCACGTTATCGACTGCCACGAGACCGCCGAACGCCTTTGTGAGGCCGGAAATGCTCAGAACCGGATCAGGCATCACGAGTTCCTTTCGCGCCTGCGGTCTGTTTTGCGTTAGCTTGTCTCTCCTCGGCCGCGGCATTGCGTCTGGCGACCCAGTCATTGATGAGACCCATAATGCCTTGCGGTGCAAAGGCGACAACCAGAATGACGATCGCGCCGACGATCAGCAGATAGTGTTCCCAATAGACGGAGAGTTCTTCACGCAGGATGATAAGCAAGGCCGTGCCGATGGCCGGGCCGAATAAGGTGCCGGCGCCACCGACCACCATCCACACTACACCCTCGCCGGAAACAGTCCAGAACATGTACTGGGCCGTGGCGTACCGGGAGAACAGGCAGAACAACACGCCCGCGAGGCTCGCCAGGAAGCCGGCCAAGACAAAGGAATAATAGCGGAGCCTGTAAGGGTTGAGTCCGATCAGGCTGGCCCGGCTGTCATTTTCGCGTACCGCCACAAATCCGCGGCCCAGGGGGCTGCGCAAAACGCGCCACATAAGATAGTAGCCCGCGCCCACAATGGCCATGATGAAATAATACTGGAAGGTCATTTCAAACAGTGTGACCTCCACGCCGCCCAACCTGAATACGGGCGGCAGGGAAAGCGGCATGCCATCGTCGCCGCCGGTAAGTTCCTTGGAGCCAACCGCCATGAAGTAAAAAATGAGAGAAAAAACGACCGTGATGATGGCGAAGTAGTGCCAGGTCAGGCGTACCGCGAAAATTCCGGCAATTGCAGCCATCAACGTTCCCAACGCGACGCCCGAGAAAAATGCCGGCCAGAACGACATGTCGAAATATTCGAACCCGAAGGCGACGCCATAGGCCCCCACGCCGAAATAGAGTGCCTGGCCGAACGACAAAAGTCCGGTATAGCCGAACAGCAAATTGACGCTTGCAGCAAACAGACTCCAGATCATCAGTTCGGCAGTGACATTGACCCAGAACTCATCGAGCACGGCAGGAATGAGAAACGGCCCGGCCAGGAGAAAAACAAAGATGACCAGACCAAATACCTGCTGTGTCGTCAGGCTCCGGGCGGGAGGTGTCTTGTTCATCGCGGCCGTCTCCTGGTGACCCGTCGCACGATAATGCCCCAGATGCCATCGGGCGCATACCGCAGGACAACCAG
>CAYWBS010000047.1:0-11494 GCA_964456215.1 uncultured Hyphomicrobiaceae bacterium | reverse complement strand
AATCCGCACGGCTGTTAGGCCTCAGGATTTTAAGTCCTGTGTGTCTACCTGTTCCACCACGTCCGCTTGATCCCCGATTTATGCTTCGTGCGGCGCAGGCTTTCAACGCCCGATTGCGGGTTATGTGGGGAGAGCCGGTCTTTTTTGCTCATCCGCCACGGTTTCACACCGGCTTCGGCGTCGAAAAATTTCCGGCCGATACCGGCGGGCCATGGCGGATCGCCGCCCGCAACAGCAGATAAAGGGTGACGCTGTTCAGGATATGCCACAGAAAATGCGTGCCCGTCTTCGCGCCGGCGATAACGGTTTCGGCGCAGACCGCCTGGTCAATGGTGCGCAATGTGAGGGAGACCGCCAAGACCGAACCGGCAATGAGAAGATCGCGGGCCGCCGGATGGCGTTGGATTAATAACACGCCGCCGACCAGAAAAAGCGCGATCAGCGCCGGTACGTAACCGATGCTGCCATTGAGGCATGTCTCGCCCGAATTTGCCCCGAAACCGATGATCTCACCGGCAAGGCCCGGCCGGCATTTCAGGGGCGAGGCGCCTTGGGCGAGGCCCATATAGGCGGCCGTCAGCAGGACCGTCCAGCCGACCGGCACGCCGGCGAACCGGTTCAGCGCGAATGCCAGATAGACGAGAATGAAAAGCGTGATCGGGATGACATCGGCGAGGACGCTCCAGCGATTGGCGAAAATGTGGAACAGGAAGCTGCCGATGCCGATCGCGAAAACCAGCGCCACCAGGAGATAATGATCGCCGCCGCGCCTGGCGCGCGGCTCGTTGAGAAGCATGGTGAGGGCCACGCCCGCCGCGGCGATAAAGGCGAGATTGCTCGCCGCGTTCAATGGCTCCGCCCACAGCGCCGGGTCCTGCCCCCGTTCGCAATAACTGAAGATCCGGTCCTGAAGTGCCATCACTTTCGTCCACTTCGCCTTGGTCTGTTTTCCGGCAATCGATTGTGCCTTGCGCCTTGAGCCGCTATGGCCGCATTCTTATCTTATTCTTTGATGCTCGTGAAAGCGGAGACACGGAAGGGAATAAATCGCCCCGCCGGATGTATGCAAATCAAAGCGCCGGCGGAGCGGCATTCCGTCGCCGACAATCACGGCAAAGTGACAGCGGCCGCCGGTGGGGCTGAAGCATAATCGGTTAGCTCAAAATGTGAGGTCTGATAGATGTTTATCAAATATTCCAAGAACTTGGCACTCGCCGCCCTGGTGACCGCGGTTTTTGCCGGAGGCATGGCGGGCGACGGTCTGGCCGGCAAGTACAAGAAAAGCCGCGACGGCCATATCGGCTATGTCACGGCGTACAGTCAGTATGGCAACGGGTCGATGACCGCGCCTGTCCGAACAAAACGTAACGTCAATTATGTCGGCAAGGAAGTCATGTTGCCCGGTGGTGTATGGATCGACTGCGCTATTAGCTGCGCCGAGACATTGCGCTCCCAGAAGATCGACTTTTTCGAGGAATTCAGCAATGGCGACAATAAGTTCAGATAAGGTCCGTCTTGGCCGTCACTTAGAGACGCGCGGTATTTAGAGTGAATCCCCGGCCGCCTTTCCCAGGCGCCGGGGATGATCCTAAACCTCTGACGTCATGAGGCTATTGGGCCTTCGGCAGATTGAGGCGGATATGCAGCTCCCTGAGCTGCTGGGCCGAGACCTCCGACGGCGCCCCCATGAGCAGGTCCTCCGCCTGCTGGTTCATCGGGAACATCGTCACTTCGCGGATGTTCGGCTCGCCGCAGAGCAGCATGACGATGCGGTCGACGCCCGGCGCAATGCCGCCATGGGGCGGCGCGCCATATTGCAGGGCCCTGAGCATGCCGCCGAATTTTTCTTCAAGAACGCTCTCGTCATAGCCGGCGATGGCGAACGCCTTGCGCATGATCTCCGGCTTGTGGTTCCGGATCGCGCCCGAGGAGAGTTCGACGCCGTTGCAGACAATGTCATATTGATAGGCGAGCACGTCCAGCGGGTCCTTGGTCTCCAGCGCCTCTAATCCGCCCTGTGGCATCGAAAACGGGTTGTGCGAAAAATCGACCTTCTTCGCCTCCTCGTCCCATTCGAACATAGGATAGTCGATGATCCAGCAGAAATCGAAGCGGTCGCGGTCTACCAGATCGAGCTCGTCGCCGATCCGCGTCCGCGCCTGGCCGGCAAAATCGGCGAATTTCCTCGGCAGGCCGCAGACGAAGAACACGGCATCGCCATCAGACAGATCGAGTTGCGCCGCCAGCGCCGCCGTCCGCTCGGCGCCAATATTTTTCGCGATCGGTCCGGCGCCCTCGCCTTCGCGGAAGAAGATATAGCCGAGGCCGGGCTGGCCCTCGCCCTGCGCCCAGGAATTCATCCGGTCGCAGAACGCCCGGCTGCCGCCGGTCTTCGCCGGGATCGCCCAGACGCGGACCTTGTCGTCCTTTTCGATCTGTCCGGCGAATATATTGAAGCCGGAGCCCCGGAAATGCTCCGTCACATCCTGCATTTCGATCGGGTTGCGCAGGTCGGGCTTGTCCGAGCCGTATTTCTGCATCGAGTCGGCATAGGTGATGCGCGGAAAATTCCCGGTCACCGGCTTGCCGCCGCCGAATTCTTCAAAGAGGCCGCGCAGCACCGGCTCGACGGCATTGAAGACGTCTTCCTGGGTAACGAAGCTCATCTCGATATCGAGCTGGTAGAATTCGCCCGGCGAACGGTCGGCGCGGGCATCCTCGTCGCGAAAGCAGGGGGCGATCTGGAAATAGCGGTCGAAACCGGCGATCATCACCAGCTGCTTGAATTGCTGCGGCGCCTGCGGCAGCGCATAGAACTTGCCCGGATGCATGCGGCTCGGCACCAGAAAATCGCGCGCGCCTTCCGGCGACGAGGCGGTCAGGATCGGCGTCTGAAACTCGAAGAACCCGGCCTCCGTCATCCGCCGCCGGATCGAGGCAATGATCGCCGAGCGCTTGACGATATTGGCGTGCAGGGTCTCGCGCCGCAAATCCAAGAAGCGGTAGGTCAGGCGCGTTTCCTCGGGATAGTCGGGCTCGTTGAAGACCGGCAACGGCAATTCCGAGGCTTCCGAAAGGACTTCGAGGGTTTCGATGCGCACTTCCACGGCGCCGGTCGGCAATTCGGGATTCAGATTGTCGGCGGAGCGGTCGACGACCCTGCCGCCGATCCTGACCACCCATTCCGCGCGCACCGATTCGGCGACGGCGAAGAGCGGACTTTCCGGCTCGATCACGCATTGGGTCAGGCCATAATGATCGCGCAGGTCGATGAACAGAAGTCCGCCATGATCCCGGACCCGATGCACCCAGCCGGAAAGGAGCACCCCGGCGCCGACATCGGCGGAGCGCAGTTCACCGCAGCTGTGCGTGCGATAGAGTTCGGACCTTATAGTCACCCGCCGCGACGCATCCGCCTTGTCAGCCCCGACCCGCGGTTTTTTTTGCGTTGCCGCGCTCCTCCTGGTGGCCGCCGCCGATTTCTTTTTTGCGATTTTTGTCTGAGCCATCTCAGCAATTCCCTTGCGACGCCCGTGAAGCGTGCTTAAAACCTTTGTAACCAATACTGCAAACCCCGCCTCGTTGGCGCGGAAAAGCGCATGGCGGAAACCGTTTGTCAAGGGGACCCCCGGGGCCCCGCACGCGACTCCGCGCAATTGTTAGGCTATGTATCCCACTCCATGCATGTCATCACCAAAACATCGGATTTGAAAGACGCCTGCGCGCGCCTGGCGAAAGACCATTTCGTAACCATCGATACCGAGTTCATGCGCGAAACGACGTTTTGGCCGAATCTCTGCCTGATCCAGATGGCCGGCGAAAATGACGAGATCATCGTCGACCCGCTCTCGCCGGATTTGGACCTGGCGCCCTTTTTCGAGCTCATGGCCGCGCAAGATGTTCTCAAGGTCTTTCATGCCAGCCGCCAAGACATTGAAATCATTTATAATTTAAGCCGCATTATACCCAGTCCGGTGTTCGACACGCAAATCGCCGCCATGGTCTGCGGGTTCGGCGAATCGGTCAGCTACGTCATGCTCGTCAAGAAGATCCTCGGCAAGGACGTCGACAAATCCTCCCGCTTCACGGATTGGGCCCGCCGCCCGCTCAGCGAACGCCAGCTGAGTTATGCGCTCGGCGACGTTACCTATCTCAGGGACATTTACCGGCATCTGGAGGGCCAGCTCGCCCAATCGTCGCGCTCGAGCTGGCTCGACGAAGAGATGGCCGTCCTCGTCGATCCGAGAACTTATGATTTGCATCCGGAGGATGCCTGGAAACGGCTGAAGTTGCGGGTCAGGAACCCCCGCTCGCTGGCGATCATGATGGAACTTGCCGGCTGGCGGGAACGCGCCGCGCAATCCCAGAACGTGCCGCGCAACCGGATCTTGAAGGACGACGCGATTTACGATATCGCCAACCAGGCGCCGCGATCCGCGGACGACCTTGCGAAACTTCGAACCGTGAGCGCGGGGTTTGCCCGATCGTCGCGGGGGAGCGAAATCCTGGCCGCGGTGGCGCGCGGCGTTGAAACCGATCCAAAATCGCTTCCCGTCCTTGCCAGGGGCAAAGCATTGCCGCCCGAGGCCGGCGCCGTGATCGACCTGTTGCGGGTGCTTCTCAAGGCCACGGCGGCCCGTCATGGCGTTGCCTCGAAGCTCATTGCCAGCGCATCCGATCTGGAAAAAATCGCCCGCAGTGATGATGCCGATATTCCGGCGCTCAGGGGCTGGCGCCGCGAGCTGTTCGGCAATGATGCCCTTGCCGTGAAGCGGGGTCAGCTGGGCCTGATGGTCCGGGAAGGCCAGATCGTCGCATTCGATCCGCAAAGCGGCGTCCACCAAACCGCGGGTCAGGCGCCAAGGTCGTTTGGCGCCGATACGGTCACCGCGGTCAAATAGGGTATCGCTTTCCGCCAATCCGGCCGGATGCGCGCCACCGAATGCTGCCGCAGCTTAATCGCCCAGCTTGAACCGCGGGTTATAATCGTGCGTCTCCCGCCAGCCCTCGATAAAGGCCCTGAGGTCGTCATCGATGTGATCGGGCAATTGGATCGAGAGCTGGACAAGCTGATCCCCGGTCTTGCCGCTGCGGCTTTTGGCGATGCCCTTGCCCTTCAGGCGCAAGACCTTGCCGGTGCTCGATCCTTTGGGGATTGTCAGGGAGACCGGCCCGGAGACGGTCGGCACGTTCACTTTGGCTCCGAGAATCGCTTCGTCGAGGGTTACCGGAAGCGTCAGATGAATGTCGTCGCCGCGGCGCTCAAAAAAGGTATGCGGCTTGACCGAGATCTCGATAAGCGCATCTCCCGGCGCGCCGCCGCTGACGGATTTGTCCCCCTTGCCTTTCAAGCGAAGCGTCTGGCCGGTGTCGACGCCTGCGGGAACGTTGAGATCCAGCGTCCCGCCGGACGGCAGAACGATGCGTTTCTTCGCACCGAGCGCCGCCTCCAGGAATTCAACCTCAAACGTATAGTTGCGGTCGCGACCGCGGCTCGAACGCGCGCCGGACATCGTGTCGCCACCGAACAGGTCGCTGAATATGTCGCTGAAACTCGTAAAATCGTCGCCGGACCGGTGCGTCCGGGTGCGGGCGCCGGCGCCGCGGCCGAAATTGCGGAAGAACTGGCTTTCGGGGCGTTCCTGGCCGCTGGCGTCAATCTCGCCGCGGTCGAAGCGGCTGCGCTTTTCGCGATCGCCCAATATGCGGAATGCCGCGGAGACCTTCTTGAACTTTTCTTCCGCCTCGCGATCTTCAGGTCTCTTGTCCGGGTGCAATGATTTCGCAAGACGGCGATAGGCTTCGCGGATCTCGTTATCGCTCGCGCCGCGGGAAACGCCAAGGACAGTGTAGGGATCGTCGGCCATTATCTTATTGTCTTATCTCTTCAGAACAACAGCGCTCCAAGCCGGCCCGGCGAAAGCGGGCCGCACACGCCCCTTCCCACATTTGCAGGTCCCATCAGGCAGAGCTTTCCAAGATCTGCTCTAAGCCCGGATCAATTCCATGGGTTGTAGGCGACCACCTAGGCGAATTTCAGGCTCGCGATCCAAAAGACTTGCAAGTGAATTGAGCCGGCGTGCGAGCCTCTCGCCATCCAGAACGTTATATGGCGGCGGCAAAGTCAGCACCAGTTTTTTCGATTTGATCGTCAATGGCGTGTTGCCGATAACCTTGGCCATGCCGGCCGAGAGCATGTGCGCGACGCGAACCGCCGCGCCTATAATTCGGGCCCTGTGGGCCGCCTCATTTGTCACCAGCTGTAAGAGGTCGGGCTCGCCATCGCGCCTGACAAGACCCTCATGGCGGTAAAACACGGCAAGGGCGAGAAAGGCCCTTTCGCCATGGCTGACGCCTGAAAATGTTTCATGGGCGATTGTCTCAAGGCTTTGGCGCCCCCGATATTCCTGGTGAACCCGCCAGCTGATATCGGCGAGCAGGCAGGCGGCGTGGCGCACGCGCCGCTCGTCGGCCGTCTCCGCAATTCCTGCATCCGCAAACAGCTTGTCCGTCCACGCGCAGAGCTCATGGGCATGCTCCGCCGAGCGGGTTCTTTGCGCCGCCAAAAATTCACAGGCTGCGATCAGGCCATCCCGCTCCTGCTCGGATTTCGGCATGAGTTGATGGAGGACGCCCTCGCGAACGCCGAAGGCGGAGACCACGATTTCAGAAGGCTTGATGCGCGTGATCAGCCGTTCGAGAACGAGCGCCCCAAAGGGGACCGTTTCCCGCCGCGCCCGGGAGATTTCATTAATTCCTTCGAGAGAATTGGGCGACAAATGGTCGATGAGATGAGCAAATTTCAGGGCATCGGCAATGGACATGCTGTAGGCATGGGTGACGCGCAGCGGATAGCCGGTTTGCGCCATATGCAGCTTCGCGAACGCACGCCACGTCCCGCCAATGGCATAGAATGGCCGGCCGCGGCCGCGCTCCAGCCAGTCGACCTTGTCAAGTTCGGAATCCACATAGCCGGCTGCCTTGGCGCGATCGCCTTCCGCGATGTCGATGATGCGCAGCCCGCCGAGCGGCAGTGTGACGCCACCGACCAACTCCCGCTTTCTGATATCGATGATTTCCAGACTGCCGCCGCCCAGATCGCCTGCCAATCCGTCGGCATTGTGAACGCCCGAGATGACGCCCAAGGCGGCGAGTTCCGCCTCCTCCTTGCCGGACAGGACCGTGATCGGAGCGCCGCAAATCTTTTCCGCCATCTCGATAAAGGATTTGCCGTTCTTGGCTTCCCGGGCCGCCGCCGTGGCAATGGGCTTCAGTTGGCGGACGCCAAGCTGGTCGGCGATCGCCCGAAAGCGCTTCAAGGCGCGCAGCGCCTGTTCGATGCTCGCCTTGTTCAGCCGGCCCGTGGAGGCGATCGAACGGCCAAGGCCGCAGAGCACCTTTTCGTTAAAAAGGGGAACCGGACTGCGTATCGCGCCTTCGTAGACGATGAGCCGCACGGAGTTTGAACCGATATCGATGACGGCGACCGGGTCAAAGGCCGTTTTCGGCTCCACCCCCTTTTGCGATATGGTCACGATCGACTACGTTTCCTCGCCGTTTTTGGCGAACCGGGGCGGCACATCCTCTTTCATCGATTCACCCCGGCCCGAAAGGCTGGGATTCGTCATGAAATATTCGTGGGCATTAAAGGGGGCTTCGTTTTCCTCGAGAACGACGCGTTCGGACGTGCCATCGCCGGCAACAATCCAGCTTTGCTGATTGTCCTTGAGATTCGCAACCATTATTTGATCCAGAATCTGTTCATGTACGGTTGCATTCTTGATCGGGACCATGGCTTCGACACGCCGATCAAGGTTTCGCGGCATCATATCCGCCGAGGAGATGTATACAACAGCTTCCGGCGATGGCAATCCGCGGCCGGCGCCAAAGCAATAGATCCGTGAATGTTCCAGAAACCGGCCGATTATGCTCTTTACGCGAATATTCTCGGACAAATTCGGAAGCCCCGGACGCAGGCAGCAAATTCCCCGGACAATCAAATCTATCTGAACCCCGGTCTGACTGGCTTCGTAGAGTGCGTCGATGATTTCCGTATCCACCAAGGCATTCATCTTCATCCATATTGCCGCCGGGCGGCCGGATTTGGCATGGGACATCTCCTCGCGAATATGATCGAGGATGCGCGCCCTGAGGCCTAAGGGTGATGCCGCCATTACCTCCAGTTCGGCAGGTTCGGCATAGCCGGTCACGAAGTTGAAGATGCGCGTGACGTCCCGGCCGATCGCCGGGTCCGCCGTGAAGAATGACAAGTCCGTGTAAATCTTTGCGGTCACCGGATGGTAATTGCCGGTGCCGATGTGGCAGAAGGTTGTAAGTTTGCCTCCCTCGCGCCTGACGATTTGCGTGAGTTTGGCGTGCGTCTTGAGTTCCAGGAAGCCGTAAACGATATGGGCGCCGGCACTTTCGAGATTGCGGGCCCAGCGAATATTCGCTTCCTCGTCAAAGCGCGCCTTGAGCTCGACGACGGCGGTGACCGACTTTCCGGCCTCGGCGGCCTCTATCAGAGTGCGGATAATGGGCGAATCCTTGCTCGTCCTATAAAGCGTCGATTTGATCGCCATGACGTTCGGATCGGCCACCGCCTGGCGCAGGAACTGAAGGACGACGTCAAACGATTCGTAAGGATGGTGGACGACGATATCCTTCTGCCGGATCGCCGCGAAGCAATCGCCGCCATGATCGCGGATGCGTTCGGGAAAGCGGATATTGAATGGCTTGAATTTCAACTCCGGCAGATCGTTGATGATGAGCTGGGACGTGTCGCCGATGCTCAGGAGTCCTTTCTGCAGATAGACCTCGCTGTCGGCGACCTCCAGCTCCTTGACGACAAAACGCTGCAGGCGGGCCGGCATGGAGGAATCGATTTCCAGTCTGATCACCGAGCCCCGCCGCCGCCGCTTCAACGCCGTCTCGAAAAGACGCACCAGATCCTCGGCCTCCTCGTGGACCTCGATGTCGCTGTCTCTGAGCACCCGGAAAGCGCCCTGGCCGTGGACTTTGTAGCCGTGGAAAAGACGGGAGACGAAGAGACTGACGACGCTTTCCATGCGGATAAACCGGATTTCGGGCCGCGCCGGCTTCTTGCCGGCTCGTTTGCCCTCCGGAAGCCTGATGAAGCGCTCGAGCTGGTTTGAGAGCGGCATGAGCGCGTTCATTGTGTGTCCGGCGTCTTCGCGGACCAATTCAAGGCCGAGCGTGAAGCCGAGATTAGGAATAAAAGGAAACGGATGCGCGGGGTCGACGGCGATAGGTGTCAAGACCGGAAAGATATGGTTCAGAAAATAATCCTCCAGCCACTTCCTCTCCGGTTGGCTTAACTGCTCGGGCTCGACGATATAAAGCCCTCGTTTCGCCAGCTCGGCCTTGAGGCCCACCCATCGGTCCTGCTGGCGCTTGGAAAGTTCGGCGACGACATCGTTAATTCTGCGGAGCTGTTCCTGCGGCGTCAGGCCGTCCTGGCTGACCGTCTCCACACCGGCCAGGATTTGTCCCCTGAGACCAGCCACGCGGACCATGAAAAACTCATCCAGATTGGACGCCGAAATCGACAGGAAGCGCAGGCGCTCAAGGGTGGGATGATGGGGATTGTCCGCCTCTTCCAGTACTCGGCGGTTAAACTCAAGCCAAGAAATCTCGCGATTAAAAAAACGTGAAGATCCGTACCTCTTCCTGAACCCGCCTACCGCAACCTTTTCTCGAACTTCCGTCAAAGACATCGCTATACCATTAGGTTCGCCCGATCAGGCGGCTCGCCAACATTCGGTTAATCTTTGCCAAAATCTAAAATACGACAGTTTCCTTTCCAGGACATGACAATTCCATGACAAATTCTAAGCTATTGCAGGGAATGTAGGCCGGCAACCGGCGCCGGGGCTGGCTTTGAAGTCTTTGTCCCCATGCGGTGTCGCCCGAGGGCCGATCAAAAAAGACGGTTCTCGCATTGCCCGGCCCGTTTCCAGGAAAAGCAGGGACCGCTTCTTTGGCCGGAAACGCAAGATTGCAAAGAGTGGGCGTATATGAGCAAGGCAACGAAAAGCAAAAGAACCTTGAGAACCACAGGTCCGACCTAGTCACACTCGGACGCGCCGAGCCGATTGAGGACCTCCGAGGCAAGCTGCCGTGTCACCTTGCGCCCGCCGGAAAGGGCCGCCTTATCGATTGCGTCAACCAACATCTGCACCCAATCCATCGATCTCTCCATACGCAATCCAATGAAATCGACGACATGGGGCGAGACGACGATCTGCCTATCATTGAAGAGCTTGACGAGGACCGCCTTCAGGAGCGGCTCATCGGGCGGTTCAATGGTGACGACCGGAAGCGAGCGCAGCCGGGAACGCAGATCAGGTAAGCCGATCGTCCAATGTCCGGGGAGCGTCCGCGCCGTCAAAAAAAGCGAAAATCCTTTTTCCTTCGACAAATTCAGAAGATGAAACAGCGCCGTTTCGTCGTAGGGTTCGCGGTCGATGTCCTCGACGATACGCGCCGCATCATTATCCAAGGCGGAAACGGCGGCGTCACTAAGATCCCGCGCCGGAATGATATCGGCGCCGGCCTGGATGCGCCAGACATTGGCAAGGTGCGTTTTCCCGCAGCCGCGCAGCGCGACAATCAACACCGCCTGACCGGGCCAATCCGGCCAGCTGTCAATAATGCGTACCGCCGCCTCGTTGCACCGGCTGACAAGGAAGTCCTCCGCCCCGTGCGCTTCGCGATGCGGCAAATCCAGAACGAGCTGTTGCGGTGCCCCGGCGGGCGAAATCATTCCGTTTGACCTCCGACTTCGCCGCCCTCTTGAGGTCCATTGCCCGGACTCCCGTTTTCCAATTCATCGCCGCGATAAATATCGCTTTCGCGGTACATTTCGAGGGCGAAACGCACGATGACGCCCATCGCCGCAGCCAGCGGCACGGCGATCAAAAGCCCCACAAACCCGAACAGATAACCAAACACGAACAATGCGAAGATAAGCCAGACCGGGTGCAGGCGGACACGGTCGCCGACGATCGCCGGCGACAGGACATTGCCCTCCATGAGCTGACCAAAGATGAATATCCCCAGCACCGTCGCAATCGGGACAAGCTCGGGCCAATATTGGACGACGGCGACCACTCCGGCGACGATGAAACCGGCCATTGCTCCGGCAAAGGGTATGAAGCTAATCAAACCGGCGCCGAGCCCGATCAGCAGCCCGAAATTCAGGTTCACATATTCAAGGGCGATTGCGTAAAAAGCGCCGAGCAAGATCAAGACCATAACCTGGCCGCGCACGAACCCCGATATGACTTCGTCTATTTCGCGGGCGAGCCTGCGGATTGTCGGTGCGTGCTCTTTGGGCAGGCTCGCGTCAATCTGGGCGATCATCCTGTCCCAGTCTTTCAGCAGGTAGAACGAGACCACCGGCGTAATCAGGATGAGTGAAATGAAATTCACCAATGCCAGGACACCGCT
Source organism: uncultured Hyphomicrobiaceae bacterium (assembly GCA_964456215.1). Classification (GTDB taxonomy): domain Bacteria; phylum Pseudomonadota; class Alphaproteobacteria; order Rhizobiales; family BFAS01; genus MnTg02. The sequence goes on along the minus strand of CAYWBS010000047.1, from coordinate 22 downwards.
CAGTACTGAGGTGATCGCGCCG
>CAYWBS010000046.1:0-11542 GCA_964456215.1 uncultured Hyphomicrobiaceae bacterium | reverse complement strand
TTTTGGCGATCTGTTCGCGAATATCCGGCGAGGCATTAAACAACACCCAATCGGCGCCGGTCGCACTGACGGCTATGGAGGACTGCGTCCGCGCCTGGAAGCCCTCCTTTCCGGCGCGCACGGCGGCCGAGTTGCGGCCATTACAATTCCATTGCGGGAAACCGCCGCCGGCAGCCGACCCAAGAACCTTTATAATCATCGGTTACGTCGCAGGAGCATTTTTTGCGCTGCCGACGCGCCTGCAACGTCTCTTATATCCCTTCTTATGGGATCGACTGCGGCAAGGCTCCGGTTACCCGCACTGGCAACGGGTTCGTTTTAGATCAAGTCGTCGCGGTCAAGTTCCGCCGGCATGTAGCTTGTTACTTCGAGACCGGCTTCTTGTTCCTGGACTTCCGGCTTTTTCCACTCTTTGCGCATGACTCTCCTCCAAACATTTTAAAGTTGGGCCAATTAAAAACGTCCGCCGCGGATCAGGCAAGACAAATATTCGTCAGCACACGTCCCCACAGTCGGTTCCGCGGCTCTAGCCCTCAATTTCGCGGAAAATTGCGTACTTCGCTGGCGCGAATAATGAGCGGTCCCTCGATCAAATGCGGTTTCAGGGCAGATCTTGGTTCAACCTTCGGGCGTCCCGGCGGCGGATCCTTCGCCCACCGCCAACCCAACGGACGCCCTGTCAGCCACCAGCGGCGGCGGCGCGGTACCGAGGTCAGGCCGATCGGGTAAACGGTAAGCTTGTCGGGCTCAAACCGCATTCTGAGGAAATTCTTATAGTTGAGGGTTGGCCGGGACGAGAACGCCCAGTCGGAATGGGTTTTGGCGAGCAGATAGGTGATCAGCAAATAGAAGCCGAAAATCTGTCCGCCGATAATCCCGCCAATCGGAACCATTTCGACAGGATAGATGAGGTTCGGCCACAAATCCTTTGGCAACAGCCGGAGGGAGTTATTCGGCCCGGCCCATTCATCGAAATACACTTTGTGAAATGTGTGGTTGACATAAATGAGGACGCAATAAAGTAGCCACATCGAAAAAGTTGGGCGAAGAAGTGAACCGTCCCAAGGGCAATCTTGTCGCGCCATCTTACCTGGCTCACCTTCTTGGTATCTTCGATTATCACGAACACATACCAGGTTCCAAGCAGGAACACGGTCGCCGCCGGACTGTTGGCCATGCCAAGGCCAACGAGGGACACCCCATGCCCGACGAGGTCCAACCCTGACCGGAAAACCTGCCAGGCGCCGGCATCTGTTTGCCAGTAGTGCGCCCCGAAAACATCGACCATGACGAGCGTCCAGGCGCCGATCTTCTCTGTTCCCTGGACAATGCCGTCCCCGATATCGAGATCTAATCCCTGCCGCAGCCTGAAGTTCTCCGTAACCGGCAGGTTGAAATTCGTGCGTAGCTGGGAAAAGGTCCAGGTGAGCATCCAGTAGATCAGGCCGATGGCGAACGAGAATGACTGGTTCCGGAACGGAAATGCGAGGCCGCCCCACGCCAGGCGCCGGCTCGCCGTCGCCTGTGGGCATGCCGGGCTTCAGGAGTTTATTCAGTTTGAAACTTACGTCGTGGCCAACCCAGTTGAAGTTGATTTCCGGTCTTAGATGGTGCGTGCCATGGGTGTAGGCGCCGCCGCCGCCGCCGGCGGTGAACAAATTGAAATTGCCGAGCTTTTCGCTCTCGTTGTAACGATTGTAATGATGGGTATCGCCTGACAGGATGGCGCAGATCTTGGTGCCGTTTCTGAGCGGCATGTCGATAAGGTTTCTCAGATTTTCTCTGGCGTAATGCTCGCTGGCGGTGCCGAAATAGCTCCAGCTCGGCTGCGCCGTGCAAAGAATGAATTTGGCATTCGGCCCCATTTGCTCGCTGACCGAGCGGAAAAATTCCAATTGGCCGCTGTCGAGATATTTGCTGAGCTGGATATCGGCGCCCCATATTCACCAATTGTGCGGCAGCTTGATCGCGAAATAGTTGCGATGCTGACGGGTTTGCAGGTTGCCGCTGCTCCTGCTCGGCCGGCCTGAATGACCGCTTCGCGCCCGGCAGAACAGGTCGTCGAACGAGGCCAGACCGTCATACCAGTCGTGATTGCCGGGGGTCGCGAAGAGATCGCGGGTCGCTTCAGGCGTCTCGCCGGTCACCGGGTCGGGCGGCAGTTCCGGCATCGCCAATTCGTACGGTGTGCAAAGCCTTCTTTCATATTCCTCCCGGGACGGCCAGGGATATACTTCGTCGCCGCCCATGATGACGACACGGCCGTGCCCGAAGCCGGTGTTTTCTCCGAGCGCCTCAATCCGCTTCACGCCACCTTCAGGCGGCCCCTTGCCACTCAATTGCCCTGCGGCCAGCATTAGGCCACGGCGTAGATCGACTCGAAGCCGTCTCCGAGATCGGCGACAAAGTCCGCCCAGAACGGCTCTCCCTCTTGCGCTTCACCGGAATAGTCATTGCGTTCGACAAATTGCTTTCTCAGATCGGGATCTTCAGGGATCGCGTCGGAAAGATGCTGCGTCATGCGCTGGTCGGCATATTGACCGAATAGATGGGCGACGATGTCGGTGAATCCCGCCTGCACCAGCAATAGCGGCGTAAACCACTTTACCTTCCCTGGATATTGGTTGAGATCATTGCCGCGCGGCATTCGCGCCCCCCGAGTGAGACCGAGTTGCGAAACCCAACTTTTCAGTTAAGCGCGGTCGCTTATTGGCTTTTTCTAATTCAGCGCCTTATGATAATTCAATCGAAACCATTTGCATAAAAGGAGCTCCGAGCCTCCCTCTCCCTGCCTCGGCGGTCCCTAGCAAGGGGCACCGGACAGCGGCGGCCGATTTTTTCCGAGTGGCGGGCGAGACCCATATGCGTGCGGCGGAAGGTGGTTATGACTCGGCTCGCTAAATCCCTTTGGGAAATGAGGCTCCATTACGATGTCGCCGTTGTCGGCTCCGGCTATGGCGGCGGCGTCGCCGCATCGCGTCTGGCGAGATGCGGCCGGCGGGTCTGCGTACTGGAGCGCGGCAAGGAATTCGCAATCGGCAATTTTCCCGACAGGCCCTTGGAAGCGCAGCGCGAATTCCAGATTACGGCCTCCGGCCGGCATATGGGCTCGCGGCTCGGCCTGTACGATCTGAGATTAGGCGAGGACTTTCACATCTTCGTCGGTTGCGGCCTTGGTGGCACCTCCCTCATCAACGCCAATGTTTCCCTCGAAGCCGATCCGCGTGTCTGGGAAGATCCGGTCTGGCCGGAGGAACTCGTCGGCGACGAGAACCTGGCCGAAGGAGGCGCCCGCGCCTGGCGCATGCTCCGTCCCACGCCCTACCCGAACCGCACGCCGCTTGCAAAACTGCTGGCGCTCGAAAAGGCGGCCGCCGCCCAGGGCCGGACGGTGGCACGGCCGCCGATCACTGTCACATTCACCGAAGGCCCCAATCATGCGGGCGTCGTTCAGCCTGCCTGCACCCTTTGCGGCGATTGTTGTTCCGGCTGCAATGTCGGCTCGAAAAACACCGTCCAAATGACTTACCTTCCAGACGCGGCCAATCACGGCGCCGAGATATTTACCGGCACGCTGGTCCACTCGCTGCGCAAGGAACGCGGCAAATGGCGGATCTTTTTCGAGGCGATGGGATTTGAGCGGGAAAAATTCGGCGCGCCGGAGCAATCGATAACCGCTGACATTGTCGTTCTGGCGGCCGGAACGCTCGGCTCGACGGAGATACTCCTGCGCTCGCGAGCCGGCGGGCTTCGCCTTTCAGAACTGCTCGGCCAGAAATTCACCGGCAACGGCGATGTGCTTGCCTTCGGATACAACAATGACATCCCCGTCAACGGCATCGGGTTCGGCCATCCGCCACAAGTCAATATCGACGCCGTCGGTCCATGCATCACCGGCGCGATTGATTGCCGCGACACCGACCGGTTGGAGGACGGCCTTATTATCGAGGAAGGCTCTATTCCCTCCGGTCTCGCTCCCCTTCTCCCGGCGCTCTTCGCGGGAGGGTCCGTCGTCTTCGGCGATGACACCGATTTCGGTCTGGCCGATGAGGCAAATGAAGCCGCGCACGGCATGCAAAGCCTGTTCCTCGGCGCCTACAAAGGCGCTCTGAACCGGACCCAGACCTTTCTCGTCATGTCTCATGACGGCGGCGCGGGCCGGATGGAGCTCGAAGAGGATAGCCTCGTCGTCAAATGGGAAGGAGTTGCCCGCCTGCCCATTTTCGAAACCATCGACCAGAAGCTCAGGGGGGCGACGGCGGCGACCGGCGGCACGCACATCAGGAACCCGCTTTCGCGGACGATTCTCGGCGAAAACCTCATCACGGTTCATCCCCTCGGCGGCTGCACGATCGGCAGGGACCGGACGCAAGGCGTCGTCAACCATAAATGCCAGGTCTTTGACGGCGACACTGCCGAAAGCGCGGACGCAGTCCATCGCGGTCTTTATGTATCTGACGGCTCGGTCGTGCCCCGGCCGCTCGGCGTGAACCCGCTTCTCACGATCACGAGCCTTGCCGAACGCGCCATGATCCACCTCGCAAGGGACTATGGCTGGAGCTTCGACGACGCGCCGAAGCCGGAGGCAACGGCCTTGATTGCGGGAGCCGCTGTGGATGAGGACGCCCCGTCGGTGGGAATCGAGTTCACGGAGCGCATGAGCGGCTATGTTTCGACGGAGCTCGCTGACGATTATGAAAGCGCAATGCAATCCGGAATGCGCGACGGCAACGAAGTCAGCTTCACGGCCACGATCCTGATCGCCGACATAGACAAATTCATCGACGACATAAATCACACCGGAACGATCATCGGCACCGTCGCGTGGCCGGCCGTGTCCGCCGAACCGCTTGACATAACGGAAGGCGTTTTCAATCTCATGCGGCCGGACGAGGACGCGGTCGAGACCCGCCGTTTGGAGTACCGCATGGTTCTTGCCGCCCGGGATGGCAATGAATTCTTCTTCGAGGGCCATAAAGTCGTGCGGGCCGACGCCGGTCTCGATATTTGGAGCAATACGACCACCCTCTTCGTCGACATAAAGCGCGGACGCGACGGCCAGCATGGCTTATTTGCGCGCGGCATTGTGACCATTGACCCGCAGGATTTCCTGACCGAAATGCGTACCCTGAAGGGCATCAACGGCAGGGACAGCCTCGAACGTCTCGATGCCGTCGCCCGTTTCGGCCGGCTGTTCGCGGGCTCCCTCTATGACATCTATGGTGGCATCCTGGCGCCCGCGGAGCGCTACGATCCGGCCCGGCTGCGCAAGAAAAGAGAGTTACGCGCCGCGCCTCCCGAAATCCATCTGGTCAGAACCGAGGATGCCAAGGTCCTGCGTCTGACGCGCTATCAGGGCGGCGACAAGGGGCCGGTCGTCTTATCGCACGGTCTCGGCGTTTCCGGCGGCATCTTTACCCTCGATACCATCGACACCAATCTCGTCGAATTCCTCAACGCCGCCGGGTATGATTGCTGGGTTTTGGACTACAGGGCCAGCATCGCGCTCCCCTATGCACGCGAACCGTGGACCGCCGACGATGTCGCCCAACTCGACTATCCCGCGGCCGTCGCCAAAGTGCGCGAACTGACCGGCCGCAATTCCGTTCAAGTGCTCGTTCACTGTTTCGGCGCAACGACCTTCTTCATGGGCATGCTTTCGGGATTGCAGGGCGTGCGCTCGGCCGTCGTTTCGCAAATCGCGACGGATGTCCTCATACCCTGGTGGCCGCAACGCCTGCTTGCCTATCTCCGGTTACCCTCGATATTCGACATGCTGGGTATCGAGTATGTCAACGCGCGCGCCGAAACCTACAACAAGTTCTGGGAACGCGCGCTCGACCGGCTGATGAGGATTGCCGTTCCAATCCAAGGCGACAAGCGCACGAAAAGTGCCACCAGCAACCGCATAACCGCGCTCTACGGCCAGCTTTACGAACTCGACCAGCTCAACCAGGAAACGGCCGACTTTGGCCTGCCCGAAACGTTCGGCGCGGCGAATATCGAGGCTTTCAAACAGCTCGCCCGCATCGCGCGGCGGACTCATATCGTCGCCAGCGATGGCAGCGACCGCTATCTGCCTCATGTCGACAATCTCGCGCTGCCGATCCTGTTCATCCACGGCGCCGAAAACGCCTGCTTCAAGCCGGAGAGTACGAAACGGACGCTCGACCGACTGGCCGAGGCCAATGGCGTGGAATTCTACGAACGCCACGTCATCCCGAATTACGGGCATATCGATTGCATTTTCGGCACGAACGCCGCCCGCGACGTCTATCCGCACATGTTGCGGCATCTCGAAAAAACGGCGCAGCAATGACGGCTGCTTCTTTGGGGTAGCCGAAGGCCCCGCCGGCAAATGGTGACGGGACTCTATAAGACCGAAATCAAGGCCAAGAGCACCGAGCACGCGATCGCCACGGGGCCGAGCCGCACCGGAAACAACTCTTTCCAGGCGTTTATGCCTTCGATGAGTTCTTCGCGTTTTACACGTTTGCACATGGGCGTCAGTCTAAGGAAAATTGCGCGGTGCCGCAAGAGCAGGCCGCACCGTCTCCTGTCCTGTCTATGGCCCGGATAGTCTTGTCGGATCGCCGTGATTCTCTGCATCATTCCGTTTCCAAATGAACCGCGAAACAGGTAAACCGGTGCACGGCCGCCCTTTTTGGCGCCTCTCGAAACTCGGAACGATCCTATGCCTTACGCATTGGCCATTCATGGCGGCGCAAATTCCCGCCCGCAACCGGACCCTCACGCGCAACAAGCCCTCCTCGGAAAATTGATCCTGGCAGGCCAGTCACGGCTGGTTTCGGGCGAAAAGGCCTTGGATGTCGTGACGGCAATCGTCAAGGAGCTTGAGATTTCTGGCCTGTTCCTGGCGGGCAAGGGCGCCTCGCCGAATTCCGACGGCGTGGTTGAGCTTGACGCCTCGATCATGGACGGCAAATCGAAACGCGCCGGGGCCGTGGCCGCGATCCGCCAGACCGTTCATCCGATCGAAGCCGCCCGTGCGGTTATGGAGGACGGCCGCCACGTCATGCTTGCCGGTGAAGGCGCGCAGGCCTTCGTTGAGGGCCATGGTCTGGAACTCGTTGCCGACCCGGCCAGCTATTATGGACGAAAATGGGAAGCAATCCCTGCCGATGAAGGCCATAGGGCGCCGGGCCACGGTACTGTCGGCGCCGTGGCCCTCGACCGCGATGGTCACCTGGCGGCGGCAACATCGACGGGCGGCATATTGAACAAACTGGCAGGCCGCGTCGGCGACAGCCCGATCATCGGCGCCGGCACCTGGGCCGACGATTTCGTCGCCGTCTCGTGCACCGGCGCCGGCGAATATTTCATACGCGCATGCGCCGCCCACACCGTTTCCGTCCAATTGCAATTCCGCAATCTCCCGCTCGATGCCGCGGCGCGTGCCGCTCTCGACGGGGTCGCGGAACTCGGCGGCAAGGGCGGACTCATCGCCGTTTCCAGGGACGGTCGGATCGCCATGCCCTATAACTCGGCCGGCATGAGCCGCGCCGCGGTCTCGGCGGACCGGGAGCCGGAGGTCTTCAGCTGATCCCGCCGGCGAAACCGCAGCCCAAATAGTCAGACCACCGGGCACATGCCGCCATCGACATTGATCGCCGTTCCGGTCACGTAGCTGCCGGCGTCGGAGGCAAGAAAACACACCATATTGGCGAATTCCTCAGCGGTGCCGAACCGTCCCATGGGAAGCGGCTTCGCCATTTCCTGGTAGAAGGCTTCGAGGGAGCGGCCCTTGTTTTCCGCGGCGTGGCGCACTTCCCACTGATTGCTCTCGATCCGTCCGACAAGCACCGCATTGACAAGAACGTTATCGGCCGCGCCTTCCGCCGAGAGCACCTTCGTCAGGGAAAGCCCCGCCGCGCGGGTCACCGCCGTCGGCGCGCCCTGGGCCGGGGGCGCCTTGGCGCCGGTGTTGAGCACGTTGATAATGCGGCCCCATTTTCGCGACTTCATGCCGGGAAGGGCCTCACGGCACATGCGCACGGCGGCAAACAATTTAAGATCGAGATCGGTCTGCCACTCTTCATCCGTAATGCTTTCGAACGGACCCCGTTTGGAGGTTCCGGCATTGTTGACGAGAACATCGACCTGCCCGAATTCGCTCACCGCCGCGGCGAACGCCCGGGCGCAACCTTCGGCCGTGCTGACATCAGCCGATACGGGCAGGACTTTGCCGTCGCCCGCCGCACCAATCGCCGCCTTGGCTTCCGCCAGAACATCCGCCCGGCGGGCGACAATCGCGACATTGGCGCCGGATTCGACAAAACGCGACGCAATCGCCCGGCCGATGCCGAGGCTGCCGCCCGTTATCAGTGCGTTCCTGCCATCCATTCGAAGCTGCATTCCGGTTTCCCTCTCAAAGATCGAAGGTCGCGACGATCAGAAAGACGAACATCAAGATCAGCAGGCCGAAAACCGCGACATCGATGAAGGTTCTGGCCTGTTTCGACTGGCGAAGCAATTCCGATTTTTGCTCGGCCGTCAGATCGCCGCTGAGCAGCACCTTGTTCAGCCGCTGCGAGCGCCGCCACAGCAGGAAGCAGATCACGAGGCCGACGATGAGGACGAGCTTGAGGAACATGTCGAGCTTTTGGCTGTTGGAGACGTTCTACCCTATTGAATTCTTAGACCTCAAGAAACAACTCGTTTTCAAGCCGAAAGTGCGCCATCGCATGAACCGGCTGCGCACACCCTGGTTGAGTACCGCCGCTCTCCGCGGCCACAGGCCCGAGGTCACGGCCGGCCGCCCGCGATTCTGATGTTCGCGCCGGCGACGTAGGCCGCCGCATCGGACATCAGCCAGACGATGCCTTCAGCGATTTCCTCCGCCTCGCCCACCCGGCCCATCGGTATCGTCGGACCCTGCGCCAGCATTTCCGCGCTTGGCATGTCGGTGCGTGTGAGGCCGGGGGAGACGGCATTGACACGAATGCCCTCGCCGGCGAGCTCCTGCGAGAGCCCGATGGTGAGCGAGTTCACGGCGCCTTTCGATGCCGCGTAGAGAACGTTGTTGTTGGCGCCACCGCGATGCGCGGCGCCGGAGGAGACGTTCACGATCACCCCGCCATTGCCGCCATGCCTGGTCGACATGCGCTTTATGGCGGCGCGCGTGCATAGCATGTAGCCGATGACGTTGACGGCCAGCACGCGCTCCATGTCTTCGAATCCCAGCGCCTCGAATCTTCCTCTGGGCCCGATGATCCCGGCGTTGTTGACAAGACCGTCGAGCCGGGCCCAGGCGGACTCGACCTCGTTGAAGAGGCGCGCAACGTCGCTCTCGGACGCCGTATCCGCCTGCACCGTGAGCACGGCGCCGCCCGCCGCCTCGACCGCGGCGGCCGTCTCGCCGGCCGCGGCCTCATTCGCCCGGTAGTTGATCGCTACCGCCCACCCGGCAGCCCCGAGGCGTTTGGCGGTCGCGGCGCCTATACCCCGGCTTCCTCCGGTAACAATGGCAACTTTGCGCTCCATCCGGCGTGCTCCCATTTGGCGTTTTCGTTTTCGGCCTGCCCGGCCAGCAGGCGACCGTAGCATGTTGGCGGAAAGAAATGTGCCGGTGATGCGTTCTCGTGGAGACTTTCACCCCGTGACCCCAGGCTGCCATCGACACTTCGCGGTATGAGTGGCGCGTCGCACGTCTTTATACAAACTCGGACGTTGAAACGCGTGTCGGTCCGGAGTCGACCTCTTCCGCTTCTGGCGGATGCCGCCATTCCCCCGCTAGGCGCCGGCGACGTGATCGGCCAACTGCAGTCGAAGTCACTTCGGTTCTAATAGACCCACCTGCAGCCCAGACATATCTGTTTAACGATGCGGAAAAGAGCGTCTACGACGCGTTTATCACCCGAAAGATGCTATGACGGCTTCAGGGTGCGCGGCCGGTTTCCTTCCAGCTGCGATAGGCGGCATTCGCCGCTTTCGGATTCGCCGTCATAATAAATGAGCGCGATATCCACCCGACCATATCTTCGCCGGCCTTCATTGAAATAGGCGCGACCCAACCGCCGATTATCATTCGCCATATACATGACTCGAAAACAAGTATGGAATTTTGTCACTGCGGGGGCAGCGTGGTGAGGCACGCATGCATGAACTGACTAAGAAAAATCTTACACAATTCAGATTATTGATTGGCTGTTCTCACTCTTGCCCCTTTTTTAATGCTTCCGTCCGATAGCGCACCGCTTCGAGAAGCGTTCCCGTGAACGTCAAATCGAGCCTATCGGCCAGTTCCTCAAATTCGCGCCATTCCTCCGGCTTCAATCTGAAATTGAGCTGCCGCCAATATCCATCTACCGCAGTGACGGACCTCAAAGCCTCTCTTTCGGAGGCTTGCCTATCGCCCGACGCGCTGGGCGCTGCTTTGCCGAGACTGACGCGTGGCATGTGTTTTCCCCTTTTTCAGAATACGGTCAATGGCCCGCCACAAAGTCACGATTTCCGCGGCCGCGTCCCTGTCGATTTCAGCGCCGGCATGTCCCCTCTCCGAGGCCTGCGAATAGGCCACACGCTGCGCTATCGATACCACCTTGTTATTGTTCTCAAGAAGCTGGCGGGCGCGTTTCCAGGCGCCTTGGACGGTTACCATTGATCGCTTGTCAATCATGTTGACGACGAACAAAGCGGCTCCGGTCTTGCCCATGGCCGTAATCGGTCCGGCAAGATCCTCCTGGGCGAGAATATCGAGCAGAGAGGGCCGCACCGGGATGCAGATGACATCAGCCGCCGCCAGGGCGTCGTTGACGATTTCCATGAAGGCGTTTGGCGTATCGACGATGAGAAAATCCCGTGCCTGGCCTATCTCGACAAGTCGCTTCTTGGCATCAGGCAGCCGGCCGACATTCTCAAGAAGGGCCAGATTTTCGGGCACCTTGCCTAGCTGCTCGCGGATGGCAAAAAGCGTCGTCAATCCGTGTGACGGGTCGCGGTCTACAAGATTGACGCTCTTGCCGTGCCGTGCGGCCTTGACGGCGAGGTTCCAGCAAATCGTCGTCTTGCCGACGCCGCCCTTTAGGGAGCTTATGACGATTGTGTTCATTTGTCCAAATTTATCCGCCTCTGAGCATCTAATCTAGATTTTATCAGTTGATTGCAATGGCAGCGGTTTGCTTTGCCCGCTTTCACTAGGCCTGCTAGCAAATAATCGTCCAAAGTGAGTCAATCGCATCGGTTTGGCGATGTCCGTTTTGCGTCCGCTCTCCCCTGGAAGTCGCCGGGAGGGCATGCGTTTCCTCAATAGCGATAAGGGCCAGGAGTTACCATCCACTATTTCAATACAATCCCGTGCCCGACAATTCGGGCTCCTTCCCTTATAGTGAAAGTGGCTCCAGATACGAGGCCCGCGTAGAAACCGTGAGGCGCATCATTAAAATAGATCAACCTAGCTAGTACCTCGATTTCCTCCCCAGTGTGAAAGTCATCTGGACCATCCTCAAGCTGGACGCCGAGATATTTCTCGGATAGCTCATTCCCTGGACCAACAACCGCACCCAATTGATCCACGTCACCT
>CAYWBS010000045.1:0-11581 GCA_964456215.1 uncultured Hyphomicrobiaceae bacterium | reverse complement strand
TGGTACGATTTGCAGCTTCTCAAAACCGTCCGCCCAAACGCCAATGATGAACCCGAACAGGCTGAAGGTCAGCGCCGTGAGAACCAGGAAGGCCAACATCCAGAACGGATGAGCAATCTGGAGAGGGACGAACAGGCCCGCCGTCGCCAGGATAATGGCCCCCAATATGACCGACTTGGTCGCAGCTGCGCCGACATAGCCAAGGACAATCTCGAAAAATGAAACCGGCGCTGACAGGAGCTCGTAAATTGTGCCGATGAATTTGGGGAAGTAAATGCCGAATGAGGCGTTGGCGATGCTCTGCGTCAATAGGGACAGCATAACGAGGCCCGGCACGATAAAGGCGCCATAGCTGACGCCGTCGATCTCGCTGATACGTGAGCCGATGGCGGCGCCGAAAACGACGAAATAGAGCGACGTCGACAGCACCGGCGAGACGACACTTTGCCCAAGGGTGCGCCACATGCGCGCCATCTCATAGAGATATATGGCCCATACAGCCCGATAGTTCATGCCGCTCTCTTCACCAAATCGACAAAAATCTCCTCGAGAGAGCTTTGTGTCGTAATAATGTCCCGGAATCTTATCCCGGCATCATTCAAATCTCCGAGCAAGGACGTGATGCCGGTGCGTTCGCCCTGCGTGTCATAAGTGTAGATCATTTCGAGCCCATCCGCCGCCAGCTCCAATCCGTAAGCCGCGAGCGATGCCGGAATTTCATCAATTTTCTTTTGAAGTTGGACAGTGAGCTGTTTTTTGCCGAGCTTTCGCATGAGCTCGACCTTATCTTCCACGAGGATAATCTCACCGTTGTTGATAACACCGACCCTGTCGGCCATCTCTTCGGCTTCCTCGATATAGTGGGTGGTCAGGATTATGGTCACGCCTGACGCGCGCAGCGAGCGCACAATCTGCCACATGTCCTTGCGCAGTTCGACATCGACACCGGCGGTCGGCTCATCAAGAAAGAGAATTTGCGGCTCGTGCGATAAAGCCTTGGCGATCAGCACCCGCCGTTTCATGCCACCCGACAACGTCATGATCCTGCTGTCTTTCCTGTCCCACAGATGCAGGTCCTTAAGCACCTTCTTGATGTGGTCCGGTTTCGCGCGCTTGCCGAATAGTCCTCTCGTAAAGGTGGCGGTCGCCCACGGGGTCGTGAACGCGTCCGTCGTCAGTTCCTGCGGAACAAGGCCGATCAGGGAACGCGCTGCGCGGTAGTCGCTGATGATGTCATGACCGTCCACCGTTACACGACCCTCGGTCGGATTGACGATACCGCAGATGATGCTGATCAGCGTTGTCTTGCCGGCGCCGTTCGGTCCGAGCAAGGCAAAAATTTCACCGCGGCGAATGTCCAGATTGATATCCTTGAGAGCCTGGAAATCGGGCGCGTAGATTTTCGAGAGGTTTGAGACGGAAATGATCGGGTGCATGAGAAACGGCCAGTTCTGAAAACAGCATATGGAATGCCAAAGTCGGATCAAATAAGCGGGCGAACGATTATTTGGGCCCGGTCGGGCGATCAATCAACCAATAAACCAGTTGGTCACGCCAAATCCTGACTCGGGATAATTCAAGATTCCGCGTCATGTTTTTTCCGAGAGCCTTGTATAGTGGCCCATTTTCCGCCGCTGGCGCGGTTCCTTCTTGCCATAGAGATGCAGGGCGATGCCGTCATCGGCGGCAAGCTCCCGCCAGCGGCCGGCGTCCGTGCCGGTAAGATTGACCATGACGCAGTCTGAATGGCGGCGGGTCGAACCAAGCGGCCAGCCGGCAACCGCGCGGATGTGATTTTCAAACTGGCTGACCAGACAGGCATCGAGGGTCCAGTGCCCGCTATTGTGCACCCGCGGCGCGATTTCATTGATCCCCAACGGCGTTCGGGAGTCGTCCGCGCAATAGAACATTTCCACAGCCAGCGTGCCGACATGGCCGAGCTCGGAGATAATCGCGCAGGCAATCTCGTTTGCCGATTTCGCAATGAAGCCGGGAATATCGGCCGGTACGCGCGATTCCGAGAGCATTTGCCTCTCATGGACGTTCTCAACGGGGTCATAGGTACGGATTTCACCGCCGCCGCCGCGCACCGCAAGGACTGAGATTTCGGAAGTGAAAGGTACGAAGGCTTCAAGAACGGCCGGAGCCGCGCCGATGGCCGCAAAGGCTTCCGCGAGATCCGTTTCCGCTTCAATCTTGACCTGCCCCTTGCCGTCATAACCGTGGCGCCGGGTTTTCAACATTGCCGGCGGAGCGATTTCCTGTGCCGCTTTCGTCAAGTCCGGCAACGAGTCGATGCGGGCGAAGGGCGCTACCGGCAAGGACAGGCCGTTCAGAAAAGTCTTTTCGCTAAGCCTGTCCTGCGAGACGCCGAGCGACCGCTCGGAAGGGAGCACCGGGCGGATCGTGGCGATCCGGCCGAGCGCGGCCGCCGGGATATTTTCGAACTCGAAGGTCACGATGTCGACCGACCTCGCGAATGCGGTAAGTGCATCGGCATCCTCGTATGGCGCGATGGTGGCGCCGGCCGACACATCGAATGCCGGCGCGTCAGCGTCCGGGCAGTAGATATGGCTTTTCAGACCGAGGTCGGCTGCCGCCGCCGACAGCATACGGCCGAGCTGGCCGCCGCCGAGAATGCCGATTGTGCTGCCCGGCGGAAGGGACCGTTCAGCCATCTTCGTCCGGTGTCTCGGCGACCGCCTCGGTTTGCCGTTGCCGCCAGTCCCGGATACGGGCCGCGAGCCCATCGTCGCTCAGACCGAGAATCTGCGCCGCGAGAAGGCCTGCGTTGGCGGCACCGGAATTGCCGATCGCAAGCGTTCCCACGGCGACGCCCTTCGGCATCTGCACGATCGACAACAAGCTGTCCTGTCCGGAAAGCGCATCACTCTTCATCGGCACGCCGAGAACCGGCAGTTCGGTCAGGGCGGCCGTCATGCCGGGAAGATGCGCGGCGCCCCCGGCCCCGGCGATGACCACTTTGAGGCCGCGCGCCGCCGCGGATCTCGCATATTCATAGAGCCGGTCGGGCGTCCGGTGCGCCGACACAATTCGCGTTTCGTAAGGGACGCCGAGCGCCTCCAGAACGCTTGCTGCATGGCGCATCGTCGGCCAGTCCGAGAGGCTTCCCATGATTATGCCGACGCTTGGTGCGGAAAGAGTCATTCACTTTGCGACTATGGCGAGAGGAGTTCCGGAAAAGCGCGGATTATAGGACCATTCACTCCCTTGGCAAGGGCGCCGGGCGAATGGTTAACAATGTCTTACCGCGCCAACCGCCGTTTAACGGCCCGTTGCAATAGTTGTGGCAATTATTCGAGAATCACTATTTTCCTTGCGAGTATGGTTCATTCGTTGTCCAGACGAGGGAATAATGGCAGCAAGAACCAAACATCCTTCTCGCCCGGCCAGTAGGCGCGCCGGTCGCGCCATGCCGGCAGCCCGCCCGCTGCGGGCTCGGCGCGAACGACAGGATCCAAGTGACTATTTGGGCATCCCGTCCACGGAAATTTCACCCAACGTCCGATCCGCCGTCATGAAGCTGATGGATGAGCTTGACCGGCTCAAAGCGGAACTTACCAACGCACAACACCGGATGAGCGAACTTGAGGGGATCGCCGACGAGGATCCTCTTGTTCCGGTCCTCAATCGGCGCAGTTTCGTCCGCGAACTGGACCGCGTCATTGCTTACGTGAATCGCTACAAGGCCGGTGCATGTCTGGTGTATCTAGATCTCGACGAGTTCAAGGAAATCAATGACGCTCTGGGCCACTCAGCCGGTGATGCCGCTTTGAAGTTTGTTGCGACGCATTTGCTGGCTAATGTCCGCAGCTCCGATATTGTGGGCCGCCTTGGCGGCGACGAATTCGCGGTTATTCTGCACCGGACGAACCTAGCCCTCGCCGGCACCAAGGCGCGCCAGCTCGAAACCGGAATATCCAAGGAGCCGTTTAACTATCAGGGGCGCGACATATCCCTTTCCTTGAGCACGGGCGTCGGGGAAATCACCGGCAAGGAGAGTTCGGCGGAGGTACTCGAGCGCGCCGACAAAGCCATGTTCGCCCGGAAGAAATCCAAACAATGAAGAGCTGGGGACGTGGACCCGGTCACGGCGTCTTCTGCCCGGCCCGGCGCCGCGAAATTCAGAGATCAGCGAAACAACATGCTGGACCGATCAGGCGATAATATCGGGAAAAAGCTGATCCTCAAGCTGCGTAATCTTATCCTTGAGACCGAGTTTTCTTTTTTTCAGCCGCGTCAGCTGCAACTGGTCCGCTTTGCCAGTAAATTCAAGCGCTTCTATGGCGCTATCCAAGTCCCGATGTTCCTGTTTCAGCCGGTCAAGCCTTCGCCGCAGTACGCGTTCCTCCTCAACATCCATCTTCACGGGGCCTCATTGCTCGTTGAACATGCCGCCTGCGCACAATATTACGGCGAAAACCACTTCGCGCAATATGCAAATGCCTTTGCCAATTTCTCCAAACAGCACCGCTCGCCGCCAAATTTTGCACATGTTTTTGGCCAATAATACCCTCTGGAATGGTGAAATTAGACAATTTCTTCCCGGTCTGACAAAATGCCCGGACCGTGATCAATAGTAGGGAGGGCGAGCAATGGGTCTTGCAGAACATCTCGCTGAGCTTACGGATAAGCATCAGTCCCTTGAATTGAAGATTGAGGAGGAAATGGCTCGGCCTCTTGCCGACTCACTCAAGATATCCGAACTGAAACGCCGAAAGCTGCAAATCAAGGATGAGATTGCGAGACTGAAAACGCAGCCTGAAGCGAAATCGAGTTGATTTCATTTCTGAATTTTTACAGCAAGGAACCTGGTTAGAAAATGCCGCCGCCACCGGCGGCATTTTCGTGACCGGGCAGCTCTTTAAGCCCGCAGCACCGGTGCTGCGGGCTGCCGGCGCTTTGTAGCCTTCTCAAGAGATCAAAGCTCTTTTGCCATTTCCCGTAGTTTGAATTTTTGGATCTTGCCTGTCGAGGTCTTGGGCAAAACTGTGAAGACGACATGCTGGGGACATTTGAAATGGGCGAGGTTTTCCCGGCAAAAGGCAACGATCTCATCGGCTGTAATCTCGCAGCCCTCCGCGGTTTCGATGAAGGCGCACGGGCTCTCTCCCCATGTTTCGTCGGGCCTGGCGACCACCGCCGCGGCCTGAACGTTCGGAATTCGGTAAAGGACGTCTTCGATCTCGATGGAGGAAATGTTCTCTCCACCTGAAATGATGATGTCCTTCGAGCGATCCTTGAGCTGAATGTAGCCATCGTCATGCCTGACGCCGAGATCGCCGGAATGAAACCATCCTCCGGCGAAGGCTTCCCGGGTCGCCTCCGGATTTTTCAAATAGCCCTTCATGACTATATTGCCGCGGAACATGACTTCCCCGAGCGTGGCGCCGTCTGGCGGAACGGGCGCCATTGTCTGCGGGTCCAGAACCTGCAGATCCTCAAGCGCTGTATAGCGCACACCCTGCCGCGCCTTGAAGCGGGCTTGCGCCGTGTCGTCGAGATCGTTCCACCTGGTCTGCCATTCGTTGACAACGGCCGGGCCATAGACTTCCGTCAGTCCATAAACGTGCGTCACTCCGAAACCCGCTTCGGCCATTTTTGCGAGTATCGCCTCGGGCGGCGGCGCGGCGGCGGTAATGAAATTCACTTTTTGCGAAAGTGGCCGGCGCTCTTCCGGAGATGCCGCCAGTATCGTCGACATGACGATCGGTGCGCCGCAGAGATGCGTGACATTGTGCGCCGCTATCGCCTCATAGATCGGTCCGGACCGGACCCATCTGAGGCAAACATGCGTGCCCGCGACGACGGAAAGCGACCAGGGAAAACACCAGCCGCAACAGTGAAACATGGGCAGTGTCCAAAGATAGACCGGGTGCATTGCCATATGGGCGGCGATAATATTCGCGTAGCCCATGAGATAGGCGCCGCGATGATGATAGACGGCGCCCTTGGGGTTTCCGGTCGTGCCGGACGTGTAGTTGAGGGCAATCGCGTCCCATTCGTCGGCCGGCCAGGCCCATTTATACTCTGGATTGCCTGACGCCAGAAACAACTCATAGTCTTCCTGGCCAATAGGCTCTCCGTCCAGCTCGAATTCCGGATCGTCATAATCGATTACCAGCGGTCTTATCTCGCATCGGGAAAGCGCCTCGCGCATTGTCGCGGAAAACTCCTTGTCGACGATCAGCGCCTTGCATTCGGAATGGTCAAGCTGAAAGGCGATTACGGAAGCGTCCAGCCGCGTATTCATGCAATGAAGAACCGCGCCCGCCATCGGCACACCATAGTGCGCCTCCAGCATGGCCGGCGTATTGGCCAGCAAAACGGAAACAGTATCGTTTTTTCCGATGCCGCGTTCCGCAAGCGCGGAGGCCAACCGGCATGTCCGCGCGTAGAATTCCCGATAGGAGGTTTTCCGCCGGCCATGAATGACAGCGTTATGGTCGGGAAAGACTTTTGCAGAGCGTTCGAGGAAGGAGAGCGGCGTCAAGGACTGAAAATTGGCGGGCGTTTTCTCAAGTCCGGCGTCAAAGTTTGACATGGCAGATCCTCGGCATTTTGTCGCTGCTCGCCGTCACGCTAACGAAATCCTTCCTGCTAGGCAATTTCAACGGACGGCGGCAATGGGGACGGAAAAATCCAGCGGATCCAACCAGTCATCATGCGCCAATTTGCCAGCAAGAATATCATTGCGGCCGGGCACGGCGGGATGCAATCCGAAAGTCTGAGCAACCCGCACTTGCAAAAACGATCGCCTGAACGACAATCTCGGGAAAGACAATGTATAATTGAGCGCGCTTCGTTTTTCGGGAGGATGCCATGGAAAGCAGATATCGCGATGCTTATGACGGCTGGAAGAAAGATCCGGACGGTTTCTGGGCTGCCGCCGCGACCGAAATCGATTGGTACAAGCCATGGGACAAGGTCTTCGACCCCTATGCGGGACAATATGGCCACTGGTTTGTCGGCGCTGAATGCAACACCTGCTATAACTGCCTGGATCGCCACGTCGCGGGCGGCCGGGCCGATCAGCCGGCCCTGATCTACGACAGTCCGATCACCGACAGCAAGAAAACCTTCACCTATCGTGAACTCAGGGACGAGGTGCAGAAATTCGCCGCCGTCCTACAGGGCAAAGGTATGCAAAAAGGCGATCGGGCGATCATTTATATGCCGATGATCCCCGAAACGGTAATCGCCATGCTGGCCTGCGCCCGGATCGGAGCCATCCACTCGGTGGTCTTTGGCGGCTTCGCGGCCAATGAGTTGGCAACACGGATCGACGACGCCAAGCCCAAGCTTCTGATCTGCGCCTCATGCGGCGTCGAGCCGGGCCGCGTGGTTGCCTATAAACCGCTTGTCGACGAAGCCCTTAATATCGCGCAGCACGCGCCGGGCGCGTGCATCATCCTGCAAAGACCGATGAAGCAGGGATCGCTGACCGCGGGCCGGGATTTCGACTGGTCTGAATGCCTAAATGAATATCGTGCGTCGGCAGCCCAGGTTGATTGCGCGCCCGTTCTAGCCACCGATCCGCTCTACATTCTCTATACCTCCGGTACCACCGGTGAGCCCAAAGGCGTCGTCCGGGATAATGGCGGCCACATGGTGGCCCTCAAATGGTCGATGAAAAATATCTATGACGTCAATCCCGGCGAAGTCTATTGGGCGGCCTCCGACGTCGGTTGGGTCGTCGGCCACTCCTATATTGTTTATTCCCCGTTGCTTCACGGTTGCACGACCATCCTCTTCGAGGGCAAACCGGTCGGCACGCCGGACGCCAATGTGTTCTGGCGGGTGATCTCGGAGCACAATGTGGTAGCCCTGTTCACGGCGCCGACCGCCTTCCGGGCGATCAAGAAGGAAGATCCCGCGGGACAGTTGATCAAGGATTATGACCTATCGAATTTCAGAACCTTGTTTCTCGCCGGGGAGCGCGCGGACCCCGATACGCTGCAATGGGCCGAAGCACATCTCGGCGTTCCGGTGATCGATCATTGGTGGCAGACGGAAACGGGCTGGGCGATCGCCGCAAATCCGGTCGGCCTCGGCCAGTTGCCCATCAAACATGGCTCGCCCACCGTACCGATGCCGGGCTACGATATCCGTATCCTCGATGAGCAAAGCAAGGAAGTCCCCGTCGGCGTGACCGGGGCAATATCGATCAAACTGCCGCTTCCGCCGTCTTGCCTGCCGACATTATGGAACAACGATCGGCGCTTTCGCGAGAGTTATCTCGAAGAGTTCCCAGGCTACTACAAGACTGCCGATGCAGGATATGTGGACGAAGACAATTACGTCTATGTGATGTCGCGAACCGATGACATCATCAATGTCGCCGGCCACCGCCTGTCCACGGGCGCCATGGAAGAGGTCGTCGCCTCCCATCCCGACGTCGCTGAATGCGCCGTCATTGGCATTGCCGATCAGCTGAAGGGGCAGGTGCCCGCCGGGTTTTTTGTTCTCAATAGCGGTGTCAATCGCCCGGCATCGGAGATTGAATCGGAAGTCGTTCAACTGGTCCGCGACAAGATCGGTCCCGTTGCCGCATTCAAAATCGCGCTCCCCGTGGTGCGCCTGCCCAAAACCCGCTCCGGAAAGATACTGCGCGGTACGATGCGCGCGATTGCCGACGGCGAATCTTACAAGCTGCCCGCCACGATTGACGATCCGACCATCCTCGATGAAATCACGGACGCCTTGAAGGAACGTGGCATTCCGGCTTAGCCTTGCCCGGTTGGCAGGTGATTCGGCCATGAATTCGGACCGTCGCTAAGGTTTGCCCAGGGACGAGGGGCGGCTTATGCCATTTGGTCCTCGCTCGGCGGCGAACGGATCACAATGGCGCCTGAACGCCTACCGGTCATTCCTCATGACCGATGACACAAAGGGGGGAACCATGTCGTTTTCCGGCAAAACGGTGATCGTAACCGGTGGCGCGCGCGGCATCGGGCGGGCGTGTGCCGACGCCTTCGCCGCAGAAGACGCGAATATCATCATCGCCGACCAGAATGAAGAAGACGGCGAACAGGCGGCCGCCGACCTGAGGGATGCGGGCCATAACGCGCTATTCGTCAGCTGCGATGTCAGCGAGCGCCTTGACGTCCACAATCTTCTCGCCCGCGGCCTTGAATCCTACGGCCAGATCAACGTTCTTGTGAACAACGCCGCCATCATCGACAGCGCTCCCTTCCTGGAGCTCACCGAAAACGAATTCGACAAAGTCCTTTCGGTAAATCTGAAGGGATACTTTCTTGTCGGCCAGGCAGTAGCCCGGCAAATGGTGGCGCAAATAGAAGAGGGAGGCTCGCCAGGCTCGATCATCAACATGTCCTCGGTAAATGCGCTGTTCGCGCTTCCCGATCATGTCGCCTATACCGTTACCAAAGGCGGAATTGCGCAGCTTACCAAAGCAATGGCGCTGGCGCTGGCCCCACACGCCATCCGCGTCAATGCGATCGGTCCCGGGAGCATTTTGACACCAATCCTGGAATCGGTGGCCCAGGACGAAAAGGCCCGGGCCCGCATTCTTTCGAGGACGCCGCTCGGGCGGATCGGCGAACCTTCGGAAATCGCGGCGATCGCCGTCTTTCTGGCCAGCGACGCGGCGAGCTACATTACCGGAGAGACGATCTATGCCGATGGCGGCCGGCTGGCCCTGAATTACACCGTTGGCGAAGAGAGCGACAGCTAGATTTGGACCGCCGTTCGCCAGGATCGTGGGTCCAGGCCTCAGGGTTCCTCGGCCGTGTCCCCTTGCGCATTGTCCTTGAGCGCTTTCAGTCCGGCGAATACGGTGTCGGCATCCGGTTCTTCCTCCTCCTCCGGTTTCGGCGGCGGCGTATCTAACGCAACAGAGGAATGCGATTCGACCGGAAGAGGCTCTTCCGGAGACGTTCCGGCGGGAGGAGGCGCCGGCGTATCTTCCGCCCCGGCGGTGCCCGGCTCATCGACCTCGGCGGGCGAAATTTCGTCCGCCTCAGCATCCGGTTGACCGGTAATTGTGGCTTCCGCGGGAAGCAATGTGCCGGCCTTTATCGCCTCCTTCTCGATCTGCTTGCGCTCGCGGTCAACCCGCCGCGCGGCGCGTTGAACGGCGCCATCCAGATCTATCTGCGAGCATAGCCCGAGGGTTACCGGATCCACGGGCTGCAGGTTGGTCGAGTTCCAATGCGTTCGTTCGCGAATGGACTGAATGGTGGGCTTGGTCGTGCCGACGAGACGCATGATTTGCGAATCCTTGAGCTCCGGATGATTACGCAGCAGCCAGAGAATGGCATTGGGCCTGTCCTGGCGGCGGGAAACAGGCGTGTATCGCGGGCCGCGCTTTGTCTTGACCTCGGGGATCTCGACTTTCGGCTCGGACAATTTCAGGCGGTAGCGCGAGTCCGCCTGGGCATCGCGGATCTCCTGACGCGTCAGTTGTGCCGATGCAATGGGGTCCATGCCTTTGATTCCGTGAGCGACGTCGCCATCGGCGATGCCCTTCACTTCCAGAACGTGCAGACCACAGAACTCGGCGATCTGCTCGAAGGTCAGCGATGTATTGTCGACCAGCCAGACGGCGGTGGCTTTCGGCATCAACGGTGTACGTGTCATCAAGACTTCCTCGATACTCCACACCCCGAGGGAGCAGGAGCGACTCATTATCTTCATTCAGGGGATTAAACCCTATATAGGCCGAGCCATCGAAAGACGCAATCGCCAGAGACAAACCTTTTCAGTCGTTCCGGCAACGGCATGGGCGTGGCGCCTCACAATCGGCCATAGGTCAGCACCAAACCATGCCCTAGACAGGCGCCGATCCGGGCGGGAACATCTTCGTTCCAATTTTTGAATGGCGGCCAATTCCAGAATGTGAAGGCGAGATGGCAGAAACCGAGATGAGGCTGGGTCTGCCAATGCTGCACAGCCAGTTCCGCGTTGCAGACCGGGCAGGAGACATTGGGATGAGGGCTGCCCGACAGGAATTGCGCGCTCGCACGACCGAAACTCTCCTTAACCCGCTCAAATTCATCGGAATAATCGCGGCCGAGTTCGGTGTCGCAGATCGAGCAATGGGCCAGTTCCAGCCCGGTGACGCCAAAATCATTCACCCACGGCCGCAAATGAACTTCCATCTTGCCCGACCGGCCAGCGCATTGCGGCGATTCGCCGGATGCTTCCGCGAACCGCGGACCGGGAATATATTCCGCCGCATCGCGCTCAGTCCCATCGTCGAATTGAACGCCCGGCTCGATCACGCCGTCGCCGATCAGCCGCGTCGTTACCCGCAAGGCTCGAAAAGCTGCTTCCTCGGGAGATGCCTTGGTATCAATGATTGCCTGGTACCAGTCGCTCAAGGGCCCCCGCCTCTCGTTCGAACGAATCAGTTGCTTGTTGCCACTATTTTGAACGCAGAGCAGCGAAGCGCCAGTTGTGAAATCGAGTTGTTCAGCGCAATCCCCTCCGCCGCTGCGCTGGCAATGACAAAACGGGCCTCGATCGAGCCGCCGATCACCGCCCGGCCGCCGTTTTCTCCGTATTCGATTTAACCTGGATTCCCATTCCGACATAA
>CAYWBS010000044.1:0-11607 GCA_964456215.1 uncultured Hyphomicrobiaceae bacterium | reverse complement strand
CAGGCATAGGGCCGCTGCTCGCCGGGGGATGGGATTCGCAGCCCGTCATCGGAATACTGTTTCAGCTTGTTGCGCAGCGTGCGAATGGAAATGCCGAGAATATTGGCGGCGTGGGTGCGGTTGCCGAGGCAATGATCGAGCGTTTCGATGATCAGGTCGCGTTCCACCTCGGCGACGGTCTTGCCGACGAGGTTCTGGGAGGCGTGCTCGGCGGCGGCGCGCGCTATGCCGGCGGGTTCGTGGGCATCGAACAGGCCGGCCGAAAAGGCGCCGTCGGGCGAGCGGATCGCCTCGGCGGATATTTCCTCGCCGCTCGACAGCAGGACGGCCCTGTGCGCCGTGTTTTCGAGCTCCCTGATGTTTCCGGGCCATTTGCCGGCCAGCAATTGCCGGCGCGCATCCGCCGACAGGGGCCTGCGCGGGACGTTGTTGGCGGCCGAATATTTGGACACGAAATGCTCTGCAAGCTCCAGGATGTCCGCGGGGCGCTCCCTGAGCGCCGGAATCCTGAGATTGACGACATTCAATCTATAGAGCAGGTCTTCGCGGAATGTGCCTTCGCGGACCGCCGCGGCCAGATCCCGGTTCGACGTGGCGATGATCCGGATGTTGACGGCAACCGGCTTCGTTCCGCCGACCCGATCGATCACCCGTTCCTGGATGGCGCGCAGCAGCTTGGCTTGCAGCCGCACATCCATTTCCGAAATTTCGTCGAGCAGCAAGGTTCCGCCATGGGCCTCCTCGAACTTGCCGATGCGGCGCGCCACGGCGCCCGTGAACGCCCCTTTCTCATGGCCGAACAGCTCCGATTCGAGCAGGTTCTCGGGGATCGCCGCGCAGTTCAGAGAAATGAACGGCTTGCCGGCCCGTGACGATTGCGCATGGACATAGCGGGCCATGACCTCCTTGCCGGTGCCCGATTCCCCGGTGATCAGAATGCTGGCGTCCGATGCCGCCACCTGATCGGCAAGCTTGACGACTTCGGCGAATTTCTCGTCGCGATAGATCAGGGCATAGGATTCCGCGGCGACTGCCTCGAGGACGGCGGCAATCATCTCGGCATCCGGAGGCAGGGGTATGTATTCCTTGGCGCCGGCCTGTATGGCGCTCACCGCCGCGCGCGCATCGTGATCGGTGCCGCAGGCGACAACGGGAACGTGAATATGCTCGGCTTCGAGCTGTTCGATGAGATCGGCGATGTCGTAACTGACCTCGACCATGAGCAGATCGGCGCCCTGGCCGGATCTCAGATCACGCAGCGCCGTCTCGACCGTGCCGGCATGGCTTACCTTGGCGCCGCGGTCCATGGCCATCTTGCTCGCGGCCGACAGGTTGCCGTTAAGGCTCCCGATGATCATCAATCTCATTTCCGTTCCCCTCAAATTCCCCGCAAGAAATTTCGCGGGCAGCGTCTGGCCGAGAGCGCCTAATGGTTGCGTTCGCCCTTGATGATTTCAGTCATTGTGACGCCAAGGCGGTCGTCGACGAGGACCACCTCGCCGCGGGCGACGAGCCGGTCGTTGACATAAATATCGATGGCTTCACCGACCTTGCGGTCGAGTTCGACGACGTCGCCCGTATCGAGCTTCAACAGGTCGCGCACTTCCATATGTGTTCGCCCGATGACGGCCTGGATATTGACCGGGATATCGAAGACGGCTTCGAGATCCTGGGCCGTGCGTTGCGCGTCATCACCAAATCCGTCCTGATCCTGGTCGCCACCCTCTCGAACCTTCGCGGGCGCATCGCCCGATTTGTCCGTGAAATCGGCGAGTTCTATTTCCTCGCTCGGCGTGTCTTCGCTCATAAGCCTTCTCCCGAAACGGCCGATAGAACATCGGAACTTCGCTCAATATCCGTGCGGGCTGACTTGCCCGCGTCCGCCCCCGATGTCGCGTTCACCTGCGCTTCGGCCGATTTCTCCAGGAGGTCCAGATCCAGGTCCTTGAAATAGCCGTTCCGCGCCGCGAGATAACATTCAATCGTATCCACGACCGCCCGCCTTATCTGCTCCATCGATTTCGATAGGCCGCCATCGTCCCATTCGATATGGCAGTCGCCTTTCGCAAGTTCCGGATCTCCCGCGACGACCAGCTTTCCGGCGTATCCGTGGTTTTCTGCGATGGCGGCGAGCCGCGATTCGATGCCCGGGGCCAATGACTCGGGAACTTGGACGACGATATGCGGCATCACCTGCAGATGGCTGACGGCATCCTCGAAAAGCGCCTCGATCGATGCCGCCGGCTCGCCCTTGATCAGTTCCCCGGCGAGCTTGTTCGCGGTCGCCACGGCAAGCGCGACGGCGTTGTTCTCCAGGTCGATGATTTTCTGCATAAACGTGTCATGGGCCGCTTTCGTGCTCCTTGCGAGGCAAGCCAGCGCCTCGGCAATGTCGGCATCGATACTCTTCCGCACGGCGTTTTCGCCTTCCTGCCGGCCATTTTCATGGGCTTGCCGGACTTCCTCCTCGAACAACTGCCGCTGCGCCTTTGTGAAGGCGATACCGCCAGCCACGTTCCCCGGCTGGCGTGTCTCGAACTCGGTTTCAAACAGAAATTTCCGCGGTGATGCCATGGTCCTCTCCGTCCGCGTCATCAATAGATCAGCTCTTCACCGCTGCCGCTGCCGCTGCCCTTGGCAATGACGATATCGCCTTTGGCGGCAAGGTCTTTGGCATTGGAAATCATCTTCGATTGCGCATCGTCGACATCGCGGAGGCGGACGGGTCCCATGACTTCCAGATCGTCACGCAGCATTTTTCCGGCGCGCTCGGACATATTGGAGAAGAAGAAGTCGCGCACCTGGTCCGGCGCACCTTTCATCGCCAGTGCGAGGATGTTCTTGTCGACATAGCGGATCAGGGTCTGGGCGCTGGAGCTATCCAGTTTCGTCAGATCCTCAAACGTAAACATCAGCGTCTTGATGCGGTCCGCCGCCTCACGGTCGGCCTCTTCGAGGGAAGACAAGAAACGGCTTTCGGTTTGCCGGTCGAAATTATTGAAGATCTCCGCCATCAGCTCGTGGGCATCGCGCTGGCGGGTCTGCGCGAGATTGGAGATGAATTCGCTTCTGAGCGTTTGTTCTATCTTTTCAAGGATATCGCGCTGCACCGAATCCATTCCCAGCATGCGCCGCACGACTTCCAGAGCGAAGTCCTCCTGCAGATTGGCAAGCACGCGGGCGGCATGGTCCGGCGCGATTTTCGACATAACGACGGCGACGGTCTGCGGATATTCGTTTTTGAGATAGCTGGCGAGCACGTTGGCCTGAACGTTCGAGAGCTTTTCCCACATATTGCGGCCGGCGGGTCCGCGGACCTCATCCATTATCGCCGATACGCGGTCGTTTGGCAGGAACTCCAGAAGCAGCCGTTCCGTCGATTCATACGTTCCGACCAGTGCGCCCGACAGGGACATTTGCGAGATGAATGATCCGACCAGATACTCGACGGTTTCGGTTTGCACCTGGCCGAGCCGGGACATGGCGAGGGTAATTTCGGCAAGTTCCTCGTCATCCAGCGCCTGCCAGATCGGCATTCCATAGTCCTGGCCAAGGGCAAGCAGGAGAACCGCGGCGCGCTGCGGGCCGTTGAGGTTGTGCGGCGGCGAAGGCGGTTGCTTGGCGACGGCTTTTTTCGGTGCGTTCTCGGTTTTTGCCGCGGCGGCCATCGCTATAGGGCCTCCGCGTCGGAATGAATCCATTCACGAACGATTCCGACAGCTTCCTGAGGATTATTGCCGACCATCTCGCCAACTTCGCGAATAACGGAGGCCTGCATTTCTCCCGTCATTTTCGCTGCGCGAATGGCGTCGGCCGCGACGCTGGCGGGCGGCGCGATCGCCAGGGCGTCCTCCGCGCCGGCGGCGGGCTGGCCGTCCGGTCCGGCGATCCGCGCGAGGGCTCCATCACCCTGCCCGGCCGCGCCCTGGCCGGCATGGGAGAGAGCCGCCCGGGAGCCGGCCTGCCTGCCGGCTTCGGGCGTAATGATACGGCGTATGAGCGGCCTGACGACCATAAGGAGGACGAGCAGCGCGACGACCAGCGTCACGACGAGCTCGGCTATGTAGAAAACGTCGTTCCTCGAGAAATCGAAAAATCCGTCCGCCGCCGGCTCCGGCAGATCCGGTATCGCGTTCGCCGCAAAACGCAGGTTGGAGACATGGACCTGGTCGCCACGGCCGGTATCATAGCCGATCGCCGAGCGGACGAGGCGGTTGATTTCGTCGAGCTCGTTTTGCGGGCGCGGCTGATAAGTCGAATTTCCGTTGGCATCCTGCGAATAAAGTCCGTCAACGAGGACGGCCACCGAAATCTTCTTTGTGCGGCCGGCTTCGATGACCTCGGTTTTCGTCGTCCGCGAGACTTCATAGTTGACGATTTCCGACGTCTTGTCCGAGTTCTCCTTGATCTTGCCGTCCGTGCCGCTGCTGCCGGAGGCGGATGGCAGCTCGTTGCCAACCGAAACGGTATTGTCGCCGCCCGGCTGCGTGGAAGCGGATTTTTCCGACGTCGTGTTGGTCGAGCGGACGACCTGGCCGTCCGGGTCGAAAACATCGGAGGTTTCCGTGATCTTGTTGTAGTCCAGCTCGGCGGCGACACGCACGCGGACCCGCCCGGCGCCGACGACACTGGCGACGATTTCCTCGATCTCGCGTTGCAGACGCTCCTCGAAGGCGCGCTTGCGCTCATCGGCGGACGATCCGAACGCGGCGTCTTCGCCGTCTTCGCGGCCGGATGCGAGCAGCTGGCCCGTCTGATTGACGATCGAGACCCGCCCTGTCTTGAGGCCCTCGACGGCCGAGGCCACGAGATTCTGGATCGCCTTGATCTGTCCGCCGTCGAGACCGCCACGCACCTTGAGGACGATGGACGCCGACGGCTCCGCGGCCTTGCGCGAAAAGAGCTGCCGCTTCGGCAGCACCAGATGGACGCGCGCCTGCAGGACATTATTGAGGGAGCGGATCGTCCTCGCCAGTTCTCCCTCGGTCGCCCGCAAGCGATTTATATTCTGGACAAAGCTCGTCGCCCCCAATCCCTCGCTC
The DNA here is from genome assembly GCA_964456215.1 of uncultured Hyphomicrobiaceae bacterium. Lineage (GTDB taxonomy): Bacteria > Pseudomonadota > Alphaproteobacteria > Rhizobiales > BFAS01 > MnTg02. The sequence goes on along the minus strand of CAYWBS010000044.1, from coordinate 6,565 downwards.
TTGTCGAAAATCTCGTAGCCGACGCCGCCGCCCGCGGGTAAGCCGCCTTCGGCAAGCTTCATTCGGAGCTGGAGAACCTCTTTTTTCGGGGCGAGAATGACGGCGCCGTCCTGCTTGAGCTCAAAGGGGACGTTCATGCCCTCCAGCTTTTTTACGATCGCCACGGAATCCTCGAACGGCAAATCCGTGAACAGCACCGTGAGCTGCGGCTGAGAGACGCGGATCATTAGGAAAACGAAAAAGCCGATCAACGCAGCCGCGACCGCGCCCATCGCGGCCACGCGCGCCGGACCAAGCGTCCTTACAAATTCAACCAAAGAATTCACGGTCCAGGTCCCCTGAATGAGCTGCTTCGATATTTAAACGACGTTTCGCCGCTCGCGCGGCGTTCGAATGCACCCGATTCGCCCCAACTAGGAAAAAACTACCTAGCCAGGCCTAACAGATGCTTAACGCGGCTTAACAATGGCGGAAATTTTACGGCCGAAACGGCAATATCTGCCGGTCAAGCGCGGCGCCGGCGGGTGGCAAAGACTGGTGGGAGGGAGCGAAGGCACGCCGGTGCGCCGGCGAAGCCGCCGGCGGGCGCACATCCCGCGACGGCGTCGAAATGCCCGCAAATCAGCTTGATGTGCTGCGGTAATCCTGAATCCGCGTCGCCCTGAGACCCGGCAGGCCATGGCGATCGATCGAACGCTGCCAGCTCAGAAACTCTTCGACAGTCAGCGTATAGCGCTCACATGCCTCTTCAAGGCTCAGCAGTCCGCCGCGGACGGCGGCGACGACCTCGGCCTTGCGGCGGATGACCCAACGTTTCGTGTTTTGCGGTGGAAGATCTGCGATCGTCAACGGACTTCCGTCCGGACCAATTACATACCTCACTCGCGGCCGATATTGCTCATTCATTTTTTTTGACTCGGTACTTACGCCTATCCTGATAACAGGCACTCTACACCGGCCCGCTTAAGATTTGGCTAAGAGCTATAGTAAAAGAGTTGCGAATTCGTATAGAACGCGCGGAAATGCCGATCCCGGTTTAATGGGACCCGTCAAATGCCGGCAATTGCTAGAGATTTACCCGTATGTGAGGCCGCGCTAGCCGCCGGTCGGAGGCTGTTTGATCAGACCGATTTCGGTCAGTTTGATCTGCCTGCCGTTAACCAGCAATACGGGCTCGCTGCCGCTCATATCGACCCCTTCGACCGTGCCGGAAAAGGAGGTCGAGACTTTCAGGGAGCCGCCGAAGCCATCCGCGGCGGCGATTGAGAGTGTGTAAGTGCCGTCGGGGGCGATGCTGCCATCGGATTTGCGGCCGTCCCAACTGAAGGTGCCGGGCCCCTTGGCAACGGGCGACGTGGTCGAAAACACGGCCTTGCCCGATGAATCGCGGACCGTAAAGACGCCCGTCCCGCTGCCGCTTTCGATTTCATAGGTCCACTTTGCCGCTCCTTTGGCGAGCTGGCTGGCATTTCCGGTGGCGGTCACTTCTTTGCCGATATACGTGACGGCGCCGGTCAGTGTGTTGGCGGCGGAGAGAAGCGCCAGGTTCTCAAGGTTCTTGTTCGTTTTAACGGCTTGTTCAACACTCGAGAACTGAACGAGCTGCTGCGTGAACTGGTTCGTATCCAGCGGCTCCAGGGGATTTTGATTTTTAAGCTGGGTCAATAACAGCTGGAGAAAGGTATCGAAATTGTCGGCAATCGCCGTCCCGCCCGTGGTGGGCGCCGAACCGGCCGTAGACAATGCGGAGAAGGGATTGATTTCCATAGCGTTTCAGCTTTCTCAAGATCTAGATTCTGATATCGAGGCCGCGCCTGAGCATATAGGCGCCGGCGGCAGCGTCGTCGCCACCCGGACCGTCGGTGCCGCCGCCGGTCTCGTCCCCCGGCTCGCCGCCTCCGGCTTCGGCCTTGCTTTCTCCTTCGTTAAAGGACTGGCCCGCGAATCCGTGCTCCTTAAGCGAAAAGCTCAGACCCCCGTCTCCGGCGTCGAGGCCCGTATCCTGTAGCGCCCGTTCCAGAGCGCGGGCGTCGCGCTGGAGAAGATCCAGCGTTTCCGATTTCTCGACGACGAGATGGGTGGTAACGGTCCCGTCCCTCGAAATCCTGAGACGGACATCGACCCGGCCGAGCTCCGGCGGATCGAGGCGGATGTCGAACCGGCGGTTGCCATGGACGAATTGCGATGAAATATGGGCGGCGATAGCATTAATGGGGAGCTGGGGGGCGGTGGCCGGTCCGTTAACCGCGCTGACACGAATCTGGGTTGACGACGGCAATGATGCGCCGCCGGAAGCCGTCAAGGAGGTATCCCCGTCTTGCCGGTCCGGTAAAGAAAACGTTAACGCGCCGCCATCCGGGCCGATGGCCGTCTTCACCGGTCTGGCGGCCATATGGGCGTAGCCCGGTGGGCGGCTCGAGTCCGGGAGCGTCGCATTGGCCCGGCGGGACTGGGCGGGCTCGGTGTCCGGGCGGGCAAACCCGTCACTTGCCTTGCCGTTCCCGTCGCCGGCGGCGGCGGCTTCAGGGTCCGGCGCCTTTGATCCGCCGTTACCCCTTGTGCCGGCTTTGGCCGCCCCGGCCACGGTGCCATCGATCGAAGACAGGGCGGCGGCGCCTTGTTCTGGACCGGAAGGAACGCTGCCTTGCGGTCCACCAGCTCGATCGCCCGTTCCGGGCGCAGAGGCGAAGGACGGCGGGTTGGGCGTCCCGGACTCAGCGGGTTTTGCTTCAGCGGCCTTTGACTGAGCGGCTTTTGACTCGGTGGGTTTCGCGGTTGGCCCGCCCGGCGGGGTGGCGGACGGCTGGAGTGGAGCGCCGTCATCGCCGCTCTTTACCGCGGCCACATCCGTGAGCGCATGCTGACCTTTCGCCGCGGCCGCGCTACCGGTATCCGCGGATGGCGGACCTGTTTCTCCGCCCTCGGGCAGACCCGCCGCTTGGGGCAGGGACTGCGTGGCGCCGTCGGGGTCCGGCGTTGGCGGCAGCGGCGGTGAGCCATCGGCACCGGACGCCTGGCCGGCGGAGCCCGGCGCCGGGGCAAGCGAATGAAGATCCGGAAGGACCGGCCTCGTCCCGGTACCGGCAGGGGACGCGTCCGGGGAGCCCGGCGTCGCGGCCGGCGCAGAGTGACCGGCGGCGATCTCAGGATCGGACCCGGCGGCAACAGGCGGTTGGCCCGGCGCCGGCGTGGCGGCGGCAAGCGCGGCGGCGAGCAATGGATGCGTCGCGCCGTCGACCGTCAGGTGATGATGCGCCGCTCCCGCAAAGAGCCCGTCAACGCCCTTGTCCGCCTGAGGGTCGGCCGCCAGCCCGCTGGCCAGCGCATGGTCCCCGGCCGCCGCCGGCGGACCGAGCAGCGCGGCGAAGACGTCCGTCGCCGCGTCACCGGACCCGTCGGAAGCGGGCTTTTGCGGACCGCCATTGTTGATGTCGGCCGCCGTGCCCGAAAATATTGCTGGTAATTCCATATCCGCGCGCTAAAAACTGTTATTCCGATCTTCCACTGCAATTGGAAGGCCAGTCGCAACGTTTTAAATTTGCCCTGAATTTCAGTGTGTTATGACATTCCGATACGGGTTGCATGGGCTATTAGGCAAAATCGAACCGGCAGAAAATTCCGGTTTCGGCCGTATTTTCCGCCTAAGATGATGATTGGCGCTGTAATTCCGGCTTGCGGTAATGTCGCATCCACTTATATTTCCCCTTATGCGCTGGCGGCCGTCCCGAGCGCGCCAGCTGGTAACGAGGCCGATGAGAGTTGAAGATCACCACCATCATTCCTGTTCTTTGCCACGGCCGGCCGGCGCCGGCTGAGTAATCTCCCGAGAAGCATTGTGTACGATCCAGCTTCAGGAAAAATCGATTTATCACTTCCGGGGCGCCCGGAGGAGACGCGGGTGGTCGTCGCCATGTCCGGCGGAGTTGACTCCTCCGTCGTCGCCGCGCTCTTGAAGTCGGCGGGCTATGACGTCGTCGGTATTACGCTGCAGCTTTATGATCATGGCCAGGCCATTGAGCGAAAAGGCAGCTGTTGCGCCGGACAGGACATTCGCGATGCCCGCCGCGTCTCGGAGGAGCTCGGCATTCCGCATTTCGTCCTGAACTATGAAGAACGCTTCAGGACATCGGTGATCGATCATTTTGCCGACAGCTATATTGCCGGCGAAACGCCTGTACCCTGCGTCGATTGCAATCAGAAGATCAAGTTCCGGGATCTGCTGACGACGGCGCGCGAACTCGGCGCGCGGGTTCTCGTCACCGGCCACTATGTGACCAGCAGGCCGGGCCCCAAGGGGTGGGAACTTTACCGGGCCGCGGATGCGAGCCGGGACCAAAGCTATTTCCTGTTCGGCACCACCCGCGAGCAGCTGGAATTTCTCCGCTTCCCGCTCGGCAATCTGCAGAAAACCGAGACGCGGGCGTTGGCGGCGAAGTTCGGCCTCGGAGTCGCCGACAAGTCGGACAGCCAGGATATTTGCTTCGTGCCGACCGGGCGCTATACGCAGGTCATCGAACGGCTGCGCCCCGGGGCATGCGAAGGCGGCGATATCGTCCATGTCGATGGCCGGGTGCTCGGGCGCCATGACGGCATCATTCACTACACGATAGGCCAGCGCCGCGGCATCGGCGTGGCCGCCAGGGAAGCGCTCTACGTCGTTCATCTCGATGCCGGCAAGCGCGAAGTCGTCGTCGGCCCGCGCGAGTCGCTCAATGCCCACTGGATCCGCCTGCGCGATGTAAACTGGCTCGGCGACCTGGATTTTGATGCGTTCCCCGAGACGGGTCTTACGCTTCAGGCGAAAATCCGCTCGACGCAGGCGCCGAGGCCGGCGACGCTCTATCGCCGGAATGGGCAAGCCGTCCTGTTCCTGCACGACGGCGAGACCGGCGTATCACCCGGTCAGGCTTGTGTCTTTTACGATCAGAACCCGGAGATGAACCGGGTCCTCGGGGGCGGTTGGATTGTGGCGGTCGATGGTCCGGCAGTGAATGCGCGCGCGCGGGAGTCTTCCGCCGAATCCGTGCCATCGCCCGAAGGGAAATTGGAATTGGCCGAGAGCCCGGAGAATTTGCCATAAATCTCAGGTTTCGCGGTTAGTCAGGGTCGAGGTCGGATAATGGTTCAGGTAAGCGAATCAACGATAGATAGCACCGCCGTAAAGCGCGCCTACCGCCGCTGGGCGCCAATCTATGACTTGACATTTGGCCGGATCGCGGAAGCGGGACGGCGGCACGCGGTCAAACTCATCAACCGGCGGCGGGGGTCCGTCCTCGAGGTTGGTGTCGGCACGGGGCTTTCCCTGCCGGCCTATCGGCCGCATCTCGAAATCGTCGGGATCGATCTTTCCGCGGACATGCTGACAAAAGCCCGCAAGCGCATTCGCGACAAGAAACTCGAAAATGTGCGGGGACTTTACGAAATGGATGCCGCCGCGCTCGAATTTGCCGATGACAGTTTCGACACGGTCGTCGCCATGTACGTCATGACGGTGGTCCCGGATCCGGAAAAGGTCATGAAGGAGCTCGAACGGGTCTGCGCGCCGGGCGGCGAAGTCATCCTGGTGAACCATTTCAGCATGGATAACGGCATCCGCGGCTGGGTCGAGCGCAAACTGGCGCCGCTGGCGGCGATGCTCGGCTGGCATCCCGTCTTCCCCGTCGAGCGGGTGATGGGATTCCATGAATTGCGTCTTGCCGAGCGCCGCCCGCTTTGGCCGTTCGGCCTGTTTACGATGCTCAGATTTGTCAATCAGACCGAAATCGCGGCGGATAGCAGGCTTGAGAAGGATCACGCATCGGCGACGCGGCAGGAATTCAAGCCCGCCGAAGCGTAGCGGCTTCCGGCGCCTATTGCGGCCGGGCAATGCCGGCGCGCGGCGGGACCGCTTGACAGCATTCATCCGGGCTTCTTATATCGGCGCACGTCTTCGCGAAGCATGAAATCGACATTGCTTGCAAGTGGCGGAGTAGCTCAGCTGGTTAGAGCAGCGGAATCATAATCCGCGTGTCGGGGGTTCAAGTCCCTCCTCCGCTACCAATCTTTTCAATGGGTTAGCTGAATTTGAGGATTTCCTCGAAGTGCCTTTGCGGGAGTCTTGCGGGACCCCCTTATGGAAAACGCCTCTTAGGACCACCAATTCCGGCTGTCTTTCATCGTGATCACAAACTCGATTTGCTGCTTCCATGAGCTTCACCAGCTCAACGGCGGAATAGTGCGTCGTGATCCTGCTCGACCGATGCCCAAGCAGGTCCTGACGATCCTCATAGCTCACTCCTGCAGCCCGCAGGCGGCGACCGAATGTATGCTTCAGGTCATGAACGCGGACCTGTTCAAGCTGAGCTCTTTTTCTTGCCTTCATCCACGCAGAATTTAGCATTCGCGTGACCGGGTGTCCGCCGTAACAGAATACGAACGCCGGATGACGGCTCCGGCACGTGTCGACAACAGATGCCGCAACCCGATTTAGGATGACAAGACGATCATCGCCGTTTTTGACCCCGCTGCCAGGAATTATAAAAACAGTAGTTTGCAGTTCCGGAACTTCCACCTCATACTCCCAGCG
>CAYWBS010000043.1:0-11754 GCA_964456215.1 uncultured Hyphomicrobiaceae bacterium | reverse complement strand
CTAATCACCCGATTGCCAGCCGGGCCGCAGGTTAGGCGGAGCAGATGCGGGGATCCTGTGGCCCGGTATTCCAAATTGGCAGTACAATTAATTACTGTGTTTTAGACGTTTCGGTGACAAGACGGCTGAATCGACTCTCGTTGTGATTAGTGCCGCAATTTCCTATTCCTTGGCGAATGATCAGTTCGCGCTCGACCGGTTGCGTAAAAAGTTCTATCCGCACATGGTGAAAAGCGCCGACGCGGAGGCCTTCATTCTGGTGACCAACCCGGTGGAGGTGAAGGGCACGGCTTTCAGGACGCTGGCAAAGGAAATCGCCAGCGTCGATACGCTCGAAGCCTTCATGAAGAAATTCCGTGAACGCTACGACAGCTCGTTCCGGCCGAGAAAATCGTCCGATATTGCGCCCTCGAATTCAAAGGCCAAGCCGCTCGGGTAAGTGTGTCGTCGTTAACAATGCCCCCAAACCGGACCGGGCTTGTAAATCGATTCGTCTTGCGCCTTCGAAAACGGTGACGGCCCCGAACACATTTGTGCCACAAATCGCCGATTCCGGCCTGGCACTGCGTGCACCCCCGCAACTCCGGCTGGCAGCTAAGTGCCTTGCCCGGCAATCAGGGCATTTTGTCGACGGGAGAACTTCCACGAACGCTTTGCTAATCGCTAGAAAATCCGCGGAAGATGAAAACTTTTCAGCGGTGAAATTTGCAAAGTGTCACATTGGCAACAGAGACGGCGATTGTTGTTAACAAGGTCAAAAAATAGCCACCCCTTCGCCAGATATGGCGGTCCCGCGCCACAATCTAGGGTTAGCTTTCCGGCGCTTCGCAATTTTCAGTGGCGATCGGGTGCCCTGGCTCCCACTCCTAATCACCCGACCGCCAACCGGGCCACAGTTTAAGCGGAGCGGAAGCGGGGATCCTGTGGCCCGGTGTTCCTTTTTAATCAACTAGATTGAATAAGCATTGTCGCACTTTTCTTTAAATAAGGTAAGCGCGCAGGTTGTTGCCAATTTCATTTGCCGTTTTCCGACAACATCACATCTTGTTGGCGCGCGCCTCCCGCGTGGAATCCTTTCCATGAATTCGGGGTCAAAGTAAGGGACCTAAGTCCAGCTTTTGCCGAAAATTGCATCCGGCATGTGAAAACTCACCGTCCAGTTCGGGGCGTCGACGATCTGACTGATGCGCAAATCGCCGGCGACGCTACAGAGCATGTAGGCGTCCGTGGAAGAAATGCCATGGGATTTGGCAAGAAGATCGATCATCTGGCTGACGGCGGCGCGCGCCGCCGAATAGAGGTCGGGGCCGATCCCCGTCGTGATATGAACGCGCCCGCCGGCCTGCGCCGCCGGGCGCGCCGGCGCCAGGAGGCGCGGCATGTCCGGCGCCCCGCCCTTCAATAGGTCGATAGTCAGCGTCACGCTCATCGGGCTCTCGATCGCGGTGCCACAAACTTCGCCGTCGCCTTGGGCGGCGTGGGTGTCGCCGATCGAGAACAGCGCGCCGTCCACTTCGATAGGAAGGTAAAGAACGCTGCCGGCAATTGCGTCGCGGACATCGATATTGCCGCCGACCCGGCGCGGCGGGATGATGCTGTGCGGCCCCGGCGCGCCGGGCGCCACGCCGATTGTGCCGGCGAATGGCGCCAGTGGAATCTCGGCGATATCGGCGAAAAGGAGAGGTTCGGAGCCATCAACGCGATAGGTCCAGTGCTTGAGTTCCGCGTCGGGAAAATCCTCGGCCAGAAGGCCGAATGACGGGATGATCGCCGTCCACCCCCAACCCGACGGGGCGTAGGCCTCAAGGCGGACCGCCAGCGTGTCGCCCGGCTGGGGGCCGTCGACATAAACGGGGCCCGTCACAGGGTTCACCCTGGCGCTGTCATAGGTGGCGAAGACCGCCGCCGTGCTCTCGGGGCCGATCTGCCCGCAGGATGCGTCCTGGACCTCGAAGGTGATCGTTTCGCCGGGCGCGATACGCAATACCGGCGCGAGTTCCCTGTCCCAGACACAATGGTGTTGGTGGCTATGGATCGTGTAATTCGTTGGCGGCACGTCTTGCTTCCCTGTCTATGCTTCGCCGGCCGTGGGGCCGTTCAGCCGGTCAGCCCAGAATACTGGCGAGCGCGCCGATCACGCCGGCAAGGCTCTCGCCGACGATCAGTCCGGCGGCTATGACGACGATCCGGCGCTCCGCCCACGCCGGAAACAACCACGTGACGAGCATGGCGCCGGCGGCGCCAAGAAAAAGCGAAATCGAATTCCAGGCCGGAATGACGAAACCAAGCCCGATGGCCGGCGCGCTCGGTATGAAGCGCCGGGCGGCGGCAGGCGCCAGGCTTTCGGCGATTGCCAGGCCGACGCCCACGATGCTGGCGATGACGATCGCCGGCATCGCCGCCGGTGGCATGGCGGTGACGCCCAGGCTCAAAACCTCGGCGACCGCCTTCCAGGTGACGACCGCCGGCGCCGGCCATTCGGCGGTGATGAGCTGGGTTTGCGGGTCGGGGATGAGCAGGATGTAGGTGATGGCCGCGACAAGCGATCCGGTGAGCACGCCGAAAAGCTGCGCGACGATCTGGAAGCGGGGCGTCGCGCCGATCATCTGGCCGGTCCTCAAATCATGCATCAGATCCGCGCACTGGCCGGCGGCGCCGCCGGTCACATTGGCGGTCATCAGATTTGCGGTGACGTTGCCGGGCGATATGGCGCCGAATGTCAGTTGCGTGATTTTGCCCAGGGCGCCGATCGGCGTGATCGCCGTTTCGCCGGAGACGCGTGCGGCGACGATGGCCAGCACATAGCTCAGCAGGACCGCGATGACAGCTTCCATCAGACCGATATCGAAGATGGCGGTCTGGGCGGCGGTCGACAGCAGCGCCGCCACCAGGAAGCCCGGCAGCAGCGCCCGGAGTGCCGCGGATTTCGAGGATGACGCTTTGTACCCAGCCTGACGTTCGCGGCGGCGGAGCGCCAGGCGCGCCATGGAGATCATAAAAGCGGTGAGGGACGCGGTGGTCATCAACGTCGCGCCCGGCCAGAGCAGCCATTCCACCAGCGGTCCGAACCAGACGGTTTCGCTGCCGGGCGGCCCCGGCTTCGCCCAGCCGGAGGTGAGCGCCACCGGCGCCAGCAGCGCCCAGCCGGCGACCGCGCCGAGCAGCATGGAGACGCCGATCCGCATGCCGGCGATGGCGCCGAAGCCGACCATGAGAACGGAGGGATCAAGGGCAAAGCCCAAATTCATGGCCGAGACGTTGGTCGTCGCGGCGCCAGCCGGCAACGCGATCTTGGTGTTCAGCGCCGGCGCCAGGGGGCGGAGACCAAAGCCCTGTACCGCGAATTTCAGGCCGGCGCTCAGGCATCCCGCAAGCGAGAGGAGACGCAGGCGCTGGGCCGCTTCCTTGCCGCCGCCGTGGATTTCGCGCATGGTCTCGGCGGTAACGACGCCCGCCGGAAACGCGAGATGCTCCCGCAGCAACAGCTGATTGCGCAAACCCGCCGCGACGACGACGCCGAGGACGCTGACGACGAACAGCCACAAGGCAAGAACGGGATAGGCGAGAGTTTGCCCGGTCAACAGGGCCAGCGCCGGAATCGGGGCCGCCAGCCCGGCGGAAATGATGGACGCCGCCGAAGAGGCCGCGGTCTGGTTGATGTTGTTCTCGTGGATGCCAAGCGGCGGTGTCGCGCGCAAGCGCCGCGCGGCGCTCCAGAAGGCAAAGCCGATCAGGCCGGCGGCGACGGACATGTTGAAGGTCCAGCCGATCTTGAGGCCGCTATAGACATTGCAGGGGGTGAGCAGAGCGCCGATCGCCATGCCGGTCAGGATGGCGCGGACCGTGAGTTCCGGCAGCTCCTGCGGGCGTGCGGTCGCTGTCTGTTCTGCCGTGACGGCGCACCTCCGGGGTTTGGCGTTTTGAGCTCAGGTTCAGGTATTTACATCATGCGATTGGCCGCGCATCCGCCGGAAACTCGCACACCTTGTCCGCTCATGACAACCGATGAGGCAAATTGAGCCGTCACGCAGGGCGGCGCGGAAGGGGAAAACGGCGGCGGTCTTCGACGCCGCTGCGCCGGGCTATTCCGCTATGTCCCGTAACTCTCCACCAGACTTCCCGCCACCAGATGCCAGCCGTCGACAAGCACGAAGAAGATCAGCTTGAACGGCAGCGAAATGATCACCGGCGGCAGCATCATCATGCCCATGGACATCAGCACCGAGGCGACCACCATATCGATGACGATAAAGGGAACGAACAGCAGAAAGCCGATCTCGAAGGCGCGCTTCAATTCGGAAATCATGAACGCCGGCACGAGAACGCGCATGCTCACATCTTCGGCGGTAGCCGGCGCCTTGCCATGGGATAGCTTCATGAAAAGGCCAAGATCCTTTTCGCGGACGTTTGCGAGCATGAAGGTGTGAAACGGTTTCGAGGCCTGATCGAAGGCTTCGGAAATCTGGATCTTGTCATCGACCAGCGGCTTGATGCCCACCTCATAGGCTTTTGTGAATACCGGCGACATGACGAAGGCCGTCAGGAACAGCGCCAGGCTGACGACGACCGCGTTCGGCGGCGATTGCTGGACGCCGATCGCCGTTCTGAGCAGGAAGAGAACGACGACGATGCGGGTAAACGAGGTCACCATGATGAGGATGGAAGGGGCGAGGCTCAGCACGGTGACCAGAGCGATCAGCTGGACGGCGCGTTCGGTGACGCCGCTGCCTTCGCCGAAACCGATCGTTACGTTTTGTGCCGCCGCAGGCCCGGCGAGCGCCAGGAAAAAGCCGGAAGCGAGAACGAGTAATACAGTTGGTTTAAATGCTTTTCTGGGAGTCCGGGCGTCAATCTTCATCTTCGGCCAGCCGATCCTTGCCGCTTGCAATGATGGCCGATCTTCTGTCGCTGCCATCCACGTCATGGATGTCGTTCAGCGTGCCGCCGAAGGCGGCATTTGGAGAGATGTTTGTCTCGATGACGACGTCGACAGGTCCACCCGTCATAATCAGATGCTGCACTTCGTCTCTGCGCAACAGAACAAGCTTGCGCCGACTATCGACCGCCGTGGCCTCGATGACTCCGAGGCGCCTTTCCTTTGGAGCAAAGAACCGCAAGCCCGGAGATCCATTCCGCAGCAGGACGTTTCTGAGCAGCCACGCGCCTAGGCCGATAAGGGCGAGAACGAAGATGAAAGCGGCAATATAGGTTACGAATTGCATGACGGTGATTTACCAATGACGTTAAAGGACTCTCCATCCGGCTTGGTTGCAAACGTTTTCAGGTTGATAAGATAGGCAAGTTTTGCCGCACGGTCCGTTAACAGCCGGTTAAGATCCGCATCAACCATCGCAGATAACTGCCTTCAAGCCGGTACACTCCCGGACATTACTCCTGTCTTAACGGCTTTTTAACCCTAAGACCGGCAAAGTTTGCCGAGTGAAGGATTGCTGCAACAGATTCGGCGGCGAAGGGAACCAAGGAAAAGGAGCCAATCCGTGGCCTTCAGCGACCTCAGTCTTCTCGCATTCCTGAAGACGAAGATGAAATGGCATCAGGCGCGCCAGGGCGTGCTGGCGGAAAACGTCGCCAATGCCGACACGCCGCGCTACCGCCCGCAGGACCTCAAGGCAATGAGCTTTGCCGATGCGGTCAAGAAGACGGACCGGCTGGCCCCGGTAGCGGCGGCGGTAACGCATCCGGCGCATATCAAGGGTCCGCCGATCTCGGAACCGGACCGCCGCTATGCCGGCAGCAGGGGGACCGACTGGGAAATCACGCCGGCCGGCAACGCCGTCGTTCTTGAGGAGCAAATGACAAAGGTCGCGGAAAACCAATTCGACTATCAGCTGGCGAGCACTCTTTATTCCCGCTCGCTGGGGCTGATGCGGACGGCTCTCGGCCGTAACGGCTAACCGCCGGCAATGGAGCACGGAAGAGCGGTATCGATATGGATTTTATGAAATCAATGCAAATCGCGGCGGCGGGCCTTAGGGCGCAGAGCGGCCGCATGCGGGTCATCGCGGAAAACCTGGCGAACAGCAATTCAACGGCGGCGACCAAGGGCGGCGAGCCTTACCGCCGCAAGGTGCCGACCTTTCGCCAGATTTTCGACCGGGAGCTTGGCGCGACGATCGTGAAAAGCGGGTCGATCAGGCGCGACCGGAGCGAATTCGGTCTGAGATATGAGCCCGGCCATCCGGCCGCGGACGCAAAAGGCTATGTCAAGACGCCGAATGTGAACGCCCTCATCGAGACCATGGATATGCGGGAAGCGCAGCGAAGCTATGAAGCGAATTTGAACATCATAACTTCGACGCGGCGGATGCTGGCGCGCACCCTTGATATTCTCCGCGCCTAGCTGAAGAAAGGAGAACTGTACAATGAGCGCAACGGCATTACAGGCGGCGCAGGCCTATGGCTCGTCGGCACGGCTTGTGGAGCAGGCCGCCAAGTCGAAGGTCGGCGGTGGCGGCGCGGGCGATGAGGCCAAGGGATTTACGGATTTGCTCAACCAGGCCGTCAGCAGTGTCACCGAAACCGGCACGGCCGCCGAGACAAAGGCCACGGAGCTCGCCTCGGGCCGCGCCGACATCGTCGATCTCGTCACCGCGGTCGCCGAAACGGAAATGGCCGTCGCGACGATGGTCACGGTTCGCGACCGGGTGATCTCGGCTTACCAGGAAATCATCAACATGCCGATTTAGGCCGGCGCCAGGCGCCGGCGTCGAGGGGGGAGACAATGAACGGAGCTGAAGTACTGGATATTGCCAGGGACGGCATATGGACGCTATTGCAGGTCGCCGGTCCGCCGATGATCGTCGGGCTCATCGTCGGCGTTCTCATCGCGCTCTTTCAGGCGCTTACCCAGATCCAGGAAATGACGCTCGTCTTTATACCGAAAATCATCGCCATCTTCATAACGATGCTTATTGCATTGCCGTTCATGGGCGAAGCGTTGGGGAGCTATATGATGCGCGTCACCAGCCATATATCCGGAGGCTGAGAACGGCAAGCGACGAACGGGGCGGTCCCTTGACCATCACATTGGACTTTCTGCCGCAGACCGCATTCGCATTCCTCCTCATCTTTGCGCGATTGGGGTCGATGAGCATGTCTCTGCCGGGATTTGGCGACCGCGCCGTGCCGCCGAGAATAAGGCTGGTGCTGGCTCTGGCGATTTCGCTCATACTTTATCCGCTGGTGCGCGACCGCCTTCCGGCGGTTCCACTCACATTGGCCGGCCTGCTGACGGCGCTCGCCGGCGAATTGCTGATCGGGCTCGCTATCGGCCTCTCCGTCAAGCTCATCGTCAGCGGCATACAGGTCGCGGGCTCGACGATTTCCGTGCAAACGGGTCTGGCCCTGGCGCAGACGGTCGATCCGGCGCAGGGGACGATGGGAACCTTGTTCGGAACCTTCCTGTCGATTCTCTCGATCACCATGATATTCGCCGCGGATCTGCATCATGTTCTGCTTGGCGCCATGAATGACAGCTATCAGCTTTTTCCGCCTGGCGAGCTTTTACCGTCGGCGGCGGCGGATTTCGCCAAGGCCGCGCTCGAAACGATTTCCGCCGCTTTTCGTATCGCCCTGCAATTGGCGGCGCCGTTCCTCATCTTCGGCCTGATTTTCTATTTGGGCCTTGGCGTGCTGACGCGGCTGATCCCCCAGGTGCAGATCTTCTTCGTCATCATGCCGGCGAATATCATGCTGGGATTTGTGCTGTTCATGCTGCTTTTGAGCACACTGATGCTGTGGTTCCTGAGTTATTTCGGCGATGCGATTAAGCCCTATCTGAACTAGGCGGGCGGGGAGAGCCTCTTATGGCGGAAACGCCGGACGACGACGAAAAAACAGAAGAACCAACCCACAAGAAGCTGGATGACGCCCGGCGCAAGGGCGATGTCGCCAAAAGCCAGGAGGTCAATAGCTGGTTCATCATGCTCGCGGCGACGCTGATCGTTGTCATGTTTGCCCAGGACATGGGTACATCGCTTACCATATCCCTGAAAGGCCTGATGGCCAACGCGCATGATATAAGCGCCGATCCAAACAACATGAGGAGGCTTTTCAAGACCCTCGCTATTGCCGTGCTAGGGGCGCTTGCGCTGCCATTGATTCTGATTTTTCTCGCCGGACTCGCCGGCAATCTCATCCAGGTCGGTCTTGTCTTTTCGTTGGAGCCGATCAAGCCCAAACTATCGAAGATTTCGCCGGTCTCCGGCATCAAGCGTCTGTTTTCGACGATGGCGCTCATGAATTTCGCCAAGAGCATGGCGAAGCTGATTATCGTCGGCAGTGTTATTGCGGTCATCTTGTGGCCGGACCGCGACGTTCTCGATGCGTTGGTGGCGCTGGATCCCGCGGCGCTTATGAGCGTCGCTCAGGAACTGGCCGGCAAGGTGCTCGGCGGGGTGCTCGCGGTGCTGACGCTGGTCGCGGTGGTCGACTATTCGTTTCAGCGGCAAAGCTGGTGGAAAAAGCAGCGCATGACCGCCAAGGAATTGCGAGACGAATATAAGCAGCTCGAAGGCGACCCGCAGATCCGCGCCAAGCTCCGGCAGGTGCGCATCGAGCGCGGCCGTAAGCGCATGCTTGCGAACGTTCCCAACGCCTCCGTGGTGATCACCAACCCGACCCACTATTCCGTGGCGCTGAAATATGAAACCGGCATGGAGGCGCCGGTCTGTCTTGCCAAGGGTCTCGACCTTGTCGCCTTGCGGATTCGCGAAGCTGCCGAGCAGCACGATATTCCGATCGTCGAAAACCCGCCATTGGCCCGCGCACTATATGCCAGCGTCGAAATCGATGAGAAAATTCCGCCGGAGCACTACAAGGCCGTGGCCGAGATCATCGGCTATGTGTTGCGCCTCGCCAAGCGGCAATCCGGGGCCCGGCGCTCGTGACGCCGCTCCGGGCGGAAGTCATTGTTGACGAAACCTGCGCCTGCATTTTTTCCGCCGGAAAAAGGTCCGGTCCGGCGAAATCGTAAGCGTGTTTTAACGATATCCGCGCTAGAGCTTCGGGGTCGGCGCAGGTTGTGTTCGAAATTCACATCATTGGAAAGCTTCTGTTAGCCGAATCGGATAAAACGTTAAACTATGAGTGATATTCACGCACCTGCCGGTACGGCATCACCCAGCTACTACAAGCTCGTGCGCGATAGCGGCATGGGGCTCGTAGTCGCAGCGGCAATCGTAATGGCGATCGGTGCCGTATCGCTGGCGGTTCTGTCGAGCGATTCCGCCAAGCCCTTCTTTCTCACAATATTGGCCGGCCTGGCCGTCGTCGGTGTCTTTACCCTGTTTGCCGGCGCATTGGGCCTTGTCCATATCGGACAGCGGAGCGAGGCAAGCAGCGCCAAGACATCCTACGCCGATTATATTTCGGACGGTCTTTTGGTGACCGACGAGAACGGCCGGGTCGTCTATGCCAACGACGCTTACTATCAGGCATTCGGCTTCGGCCGCAAAAGACAGATTCCGACCGTCGAGGAGATTTTCGCCGGCCATGTGGCGATTTCGGATCACATCTACCGGCTGGCCCGCGCCGCGTCGCGTGGCGAGCCCTGGGAAGAGGAATTCCGCGCTCCGAGAGGCCTCGGCGCCGGCGCGCGCGGTCAGCCCAAATGGTACCGCGTATCCGTCGATCGCGTTCACGAAGACGGCGGCGGCGGGAAGCCGGGGATGCTCACGCTGTGGCGGCTCGTCGAGATAACCGGCGAGCGGGTGCGCCAGGAAGAAGCATTTCAACAGCTTCAGGAGGTGATTGCCTATCTCGATCACGCGCCTGCCGGATTCTTCTCCGCCGGGCCGGATGGCCGCGTCGACTATATGAATGCGACGCTTGCCGAGTGGCTCGGCCTGGACCTCGCCGACGTGATAACCGGTCAGAAAATGCTCTCGGACATCGTTTCCGGAGACGGCGCGGCATTGATGATGCAGGTGGCCGAGCGATCCGCCGACCCGATTACCCATGATCTGCATATCGACCTGTCCCGGAGCGATGGCACGAGCCTGCCGGTGCGCCTGCTCTATCAGGTCGTCACCGGCGCCGATGGCAATCCGCAGACACGGTCCATGGTTCTCAACCGATCGCACGGCTCCGAACACGCCGAAGAGGTGCGCGCCGCGGAGGTTCGTTTCGCGCGGTTTTTCCAGTCGGCGCCAATCGCAATCGCCATCGTCGATTCCGACGGCAGAATCAGCAGCACCAATGCGGCTTTCGCGCGCACATTCGTGCGCCCATCCGGAGCGCCATTGAAAGGCGGGGAATCGATCCTCGATCTCATCTCGCCATCGGCCGGCGAGGATATGCGGCGCGGCTTGGCGGCCGCCGCCGGGGGACAGGTGGATATTCCGCCGGTCGACGTCGTCCTCGGCCCAGAGGAGGCAAGGACGGGGCGGATCTATGTCAGCCCCATCGACCGCGCGCCGGGCAGCCACGAGGCCGCCATCCTCTACGGCATCGACACGACGGAGCAGAACGCTCTTGAAATCCAGATCGCGCAAAGCCAGAAAATGCAGGCGGTCGGTCAACTGGCGGGCGGCATCGCCCACGACTTCAACAACGTCCTGACCGCCATTATCGGTTTCAGCGACCTGCTGCTCACAAATCACCGGACAACCGATCCTGCGTTCAAGGATATTATGAATATCAAGCAGAACGCCAACCGCGCCGCCGGGCTGGTGCGCCAGCTCCTCGCCTTTTCCCGTCGGCAGACGCTCCGGCCGGAAATTCTGTCATTGACCGATGTGATTTCCGACCTGCAGATCCTTCTGAGCCGGCTTCTTGGCGAGAAGATCGAACTTAAAGTGGTCCACGGCCGGGATCTGTGGTTCGTCAAGGCGGATCTCAACCAGTTCGAACAGGTGATCATCAATCTTGCCGTCAACGCCCGCGACGCCATGGCTGGCGGTGGCCGGCTGACGATCTCGACGTCGAACGTCGCCAGGGCGGAGATCGCCGAACTCGGCAATAACACGATCGAGCCCGGCGACTACGTGCTGCTTGAAGTAACGGACTGCGGCTGCGGCATGCCGGACGAAATTATCGAGAAAATCTTCGAGCCTTTCTTTTCGACAAAGGAGGTCGGCAAGGGAACGGGACTTGGGCTGTCGACCGTCTATGGCATCATCAAGCAGACGGGCGGCTATATTTTCCCCGAGAGCGAAGTCGGCAAAGGCACCACGTTCCGCATCTTCCTGCCCCGGCAGGCGGCCAGGGAGGAGAAGCCCGGCGCCAGCCGCATCGAGAAGCGGGAAAAGCCACGGGATCTGACGGGAACCGGCTGCGTGCTTCTTGTCGAGGATGAAGAGGCCGTGCGCAGCTTTGCCGCGCGCGCGCTGGCGTCCCGCGGCTATGACGTGCTCGAAGCGTCGACGGGCATGGAGGCGATGAACATCATGAACGCCCATGAGGGCCAGGTCGATCTGGTGGTCAGCGACGTGGTCATGCCGGAGATGGACGGGCCGTCGCTCTTGAAAAAACTCCGCCAGCACAATCCGGGGCTGAAGATCATCTTTATCTCCGGCTATGCGGAAGACGCCTTCCGGCGCAATCTGAGCGAGGATGAAAAGTTCGTCTTCCTGGCGAAACCGTTTTCCCTGAAACAACTCGCCGCCGCAGTGAAAGAGACGCTGGACGCGTAGGTGTCACGTTTCAGGGTGTCTTGCGGCGCGGCCCACCGCCGGATCGGGTTTTAAATCCGATCCGGAACGTTCATGGCGGGGCGGAATGCGGAGCCACGCA
>CAYWBS010000042.1:0-11823 GCA_964456215.1 uncultured Hyphomicrobiaceae bacterium | reverse complement strand
CCGCAACCGCCAACCGGTGCACCATGTAACCGTAAAATGGTGCACTTTTGGTCCGCTGTTGACATCCGAGCCGAATGCCATGTTCCACATGAGCATCTTGTGCAGACATCCGCGATTTGTATCGAAGTCGATTCCCATCTGGCCTAGGATCTCTGTCTGAATATCGCGCTACGGCGGGGGCCTCTCAGCGCCAAAATCATAAGGCCGTGACAACCCGGAGAACTGCTGCTAGGTCTGGCGGGGAATGACGATCGGGGTGCGGCCTTTTCAAATTTCAGCGGGTTCTTTGCATGTGCGGCATAGCGGGTTTGACCTCCTTGGATAGCAGTCCTGTGTCCGGTTCGGCGCAGCGGCTTCGTGCGATGAGCCGGTTGATCGCCCATCGCGGACCGGATGGGCACGGGTTTTGGACGAGCGAACAGGGAAACTGCTGCTTCGCGCACCGGCGCCTATCGATCATCGACCTGACCGATTCAGGGCATCAGCCCATGGAAGCGCCGAACGGCAGCGTCATTACCTACAACGGAGAAATTTACAATTATCTGGAGCTGCGCGACGAACTGGGGAGCAGGTGGGAATTCCGATCGACGTCCGATACGGAAACGATTCTCGCCGGCTACGCCAAGTGGGGGACCGACTGCCTCAGCCACCTGCGCGGCATGTTCTCATTCGCGCTTTGGGATGGCCGGCAGTTGTTCGCCGCACGCGATCGCTTCGGCATCAAACCGTTCTACTACGCCGTCGTCAACGGCGTGTTTTATTTCGCTTCCGAGATAAAGGCGTTGCTGCCGGTGTTGCCCGAGATCTCGACGGACGCCGGTTCGCTCGCCGAGTACATAACCTTCCAGTACACGATTGGCGAACGGACATTGTTCAATCATGTCAAGCAGTTGCTTCCGGGGCATGCACTGACGATCAAGAACGGCGAAATCCGGGTGTTTCGCTATTGGGACGTTCACTACGACATCGACTGGGACCACCGCGCCGGCTGGTTCGGCAAACGGATGCGCGAATTACTCGAAGACTCGGTTCGGGTGCATTTGCGCTCCGATGTGCCCGTGGGTGCCTATTTATCGGGCGGGATCGATTCCAGCCTGATGAGTATTCTCTCCGCCCGCGAGCCGGCTTCCGGCCGCGTCGGGTTCCATGGCAAGTTCATGGAGTTCCCGGGCTACGACGAAAGTCATTATGCGCGTACCGTGGCAAAGGATTGCGGCATCAAGCTGCATGAAATCGAAATCACCGCGAACGATTTCCGTAACGACATGGCGAATGTCATCTATCATCTTGACCATCCGGTTGCCGGTCCGGGGTCGTTCCCGCAATACATGGTCTCGAAACTCGCGAGCGAACATGTCAAGGTAGTGCTCGGCGGACAAGGCGGCGATGAAATTTTCGGCGGCTATGCGCGCTACCTCATCGCCTATCTCGAGCAGTCGTTGAAGGCATCGATCGAAGGGACCTACAAGAACGGCAATTTCGTCGTCACGCCGGAATCGATCATTCCCAACCTGACGGTGCTGCAGGAATACAAACCTCTGATTCGTCAGCTCTTTTCCAAGGGCCTGTTCGGCCCGCTGGATGAGCGCTATTTCCGCATTATCGACCGCTCCGCGGATATGTCGAACGAGATCGACTGGACCATTGTTGATCGCCAAGCGGTCTCCGAGGTCTTCCAGGACATCTTCAACTCTGAGCGAAACGTTCGCAAGGAAGCCTATTTCGATTCCATGACACACTTCGATTTCAAGTGCCTGCTGCCAGCGCTCCTCCACGTCGAGGACCGCATGTCGATGGCCCATGGCCTCGAAGCGCGGGTACCGCTTCTCGACCACTCGATCGTCGAGTTCGCCGCATCAATCCCGGCGGATGTCAAGTTCGAGGGCGGCAAGATGAAGCATTTCATTAAGAAGACATTCAAAGAGGATTTGCCACGCGAACTGCTCGAACGCCGCGACAAGATGGGCTTCCCGGTACCACTCAAGGAATGGTTCTCGAACGAACTGAAGGACATGGTCTCGGACATCTTCCTGACGCAGAAAAACCGCCACCGCGAGTTCTTCAATTCGTCGGCCATTCTGGCAAACTTCGAGCAGGCGGAGCGCTTCTCGCGCAAGGTCTGGGGTCTGCTCAGTCTGGAATTGTGGCATCAGACGTTTCACGACAAGGCGGCAGAGTACCGCAGAATGGTCGACGTCGATGTGAAGGGCGCCGGTGTCGCGGCCGAATAGATAAATCTATGAATCGAAGGTCAATCTGATGAAAGTTTTTGTCACCGGCGGAAATGGCCAAGTCGGCTCGACCGTTGCCGACATCCTTCTCGCACGCGGCGACACCGTGATGTCAATCGACAACTTCTCGACGGGGCGACGCGACAACCTGCTGCCACAAGGCAACCTCTCACAGATTGAAGACACGATCGTCGACGGCGAACTGATAAACCGGTTGTTCGAGGAGTTTAAGCCCGATGTCATGGTCCACACCGCCGCCTCCTACAAAGACCCGGACGACTGGGGAACGGATGCGCTGGTCAACGCCGGCGGAACGGCGAACATCGCAAGATCGTGCAGGGATCACGGCGTCAAGCGGCTCATCTATTTCCAGACCGCACTGTGCTACGGCACGAAGCCGAGCCAGCACCCGATCCGCCTCGATCATCCGATCGATCCGGTGAACTCGAGCTACGCGATTTCCAAAACCGCGGGTGAGAACTATGTTCAGTTCTCGGGCGTTGAGTGGATCTCGTTCCGCCTTGCCAATGTGATAGGTGAGCGCAACGTATCGGGACCGTTGCCGATCTTTTATTCGCGTCTTTCCGAGGGTAAGCGCTGCTTTGTGACGCCGGCGCGTCGCGACTTCTGCTACGCCGGCGATTTGGCGAAGGTCGTCGTTCGGGCCGCCGACGGAACCGGCCACGGCGCCTACCATTTCTCATCCGGCAAAGACGTCGCGATCAGCGAGCTTTACGATGCCGTGGTCACCGCCATGAGACTCAACGACTCTCCCGAACCGGAGGTCAGGCCGCTCGCTCCGGACGATGCCGAATCGATCTTGCTCGATCCGGGGCGGACATTCGCGGATTTCGGTGAATTGACCTTTACGCCGCTCGCCGAGATCGCCGAGAAAGCCGTTGCCCGCTGGTCTAGGGAAGGTGTGCAGGGGGGCTACACACATCTCAAGGAAGCAACGCGGTGAGATCAAGAACTAGGTGAGGGCGATGCGTGCGTGTCTTAATCACCGGTGGCGCCGGAACCCTTGGCTCCGGCCTGGTGGAGCGCCATCTCGAACGCGGCGACGACGTTCTGATCATCGATAATTATGCCACCGGCAACCGCGACTCGCTGCCCGAGGCACATCCCGGAATGCAGCTCATCGAAGGCTCGATTGTCGACCGTAAGCTGATCGCTGATGCGTTCGAGAGCTTCAATCCGACACATGTGATCCACTCGGCCACATCCTACAAAAATCCCGACGATTGGCTGGGAGACGCGCGCACGAACGTCGAGGGTACGATTAACGTCGTCGAGGCAAGCCGCGCCAG
Source organism: uncultured Hyphomicrobiaceae bacterium (assembly GCA_964456215.1). GTDB lineage: Bacteria > Pseudomonadota > Alphaproteobacteria > Rhizobiales > BFAS01 > MnTg02. Next base: position 8,282 of record CAYWBS010000042.1, on the reverse strand, counting down.
AGGCGTAAAACGCGTGATCAATTTTCACACGGCGCTCGGCTACGGACGCCCGGAAACGGTGCCGATCCCGGTCGACGCGCCTGCCCGGCCGTTCACCAGCTACGGCATCTCAAAGCAGGCGGGCGAGAACTACCTTGCCATGTCAAACCTGCCATACGTCTCGCTGAGGCTCGCCAATGTGACTGGCCCGCGCCTTGCGATCGGGCCGATACCGACCTTCTACACGCGCCTGAAGGAAGGCAAAGGCTGCTTCTGCTCGAAGACGGTACGGGATTTCGTCGACATGGATGACTTCTTTTCGATCATGGACCTTGTCATGGCGGAGGACGCGCCGACCGGTATTTTCAACGTTTCGACCGGTACCGGCCACACGATCAAAGAGATCTTCGACATCGTCATCGATCATTTGGGCGTTATGCTCGACGAACCCGTCGAGGAGCGCGAGGTTGGTGAGGACGACGTGCCCTCCGTCGTGCTCGATCCGTCACTTACGATGGACGTCTTCGGCTGGAAGCCGCGCTACACGTTCGAGGATACGATCAGGCGCATGCTCGCCTGGTATGACCAGCACGGCGTGACAAAAGTATACAGTCACCTAAGGACGCCGCCTGCCGACGCTTCTTGAGCACTGACGACCGGATGTTATGCAATTCGGTGAATGGATGGCGGCCTCACGTGCGGGAAACGACAACTTTAAAACTCCGGAGCTGTTTTTGACCGCTTTGGTCAATTTGCCTCTGGGCTATTCTCCCGCTACGTGGAGGTTATCTGCTCAGTTCCGCAGCCCTATGCCGGATATCGGGGCGTATGTTTTTTCTGCTAAAAACTCTTCGCACGCAATTGACGGGCATGCATTTCGAATGTAGATGTTCATTTTTTGAACATGCCGTTCTATTGTTAAGAAAGGCAATCGCGTCGTGCCCGAAGCGGCAGATAAAATTGTCCGGGATTTGCTGACTGCCATCGAAGACGATGCTGGCGTTTCCCAACGCAAGCTGTCGACCGAGATGGGTATCGCCGTTGGCTCAGTCAATTGGTATTTAAAGCGCTGCATAAACAAAGGGCTGGTCAAGCTCCAGCAAGTGCCGGTCAAGCGCTATGCCTATTATCTCACGCCGAAGGGCCTCGATGAGAAGGCTCGACTTACCGCGTCCTTCCTGCAATCGTCGCTTGATCTTTACAGGCGCGGGCGGGCCGAATGCGGAGAGTTTTTTCGTGATTGTGCCGCCGACGGAAAGAAGCTCGTCTTTCTCGCCGGTGACAGTGATTTTGCCGAAATCGCGGTCCTCTCAAGTCTCACCACGCCGACCATCGCAGTAGCGGTTGTCGATCCGAAGAGCAAGCAAAAGGAATGTGTCGGCGTGCCGGTTTATCCACGGCTAGCGGCTGCCGTGAAAGCCCTCGGACATCCCGATGCGATCTTACTCACGCATCTCACCGGACCGAGCGACGCCTACGAATGGATCGTCCGCGAGATGAAGAATGCGGGCCTCGATCCGGAGGCGATTCACATACCCAGCATTATCGCTTTCAAGCCCAAGGGACAAGATTGATGAGTAGGAACGTCGCATACCGCATCTGGGTGGCGGCCAGCACGCATCAGGGCAAAGAACCGGTTGCGCTCGCTAACCTGAAAAATCAGGGCTTCCCTGCCTATTGCCCCATGATCCGAAAACGCACACGCCATGCCCGGCGTCAGCGCGAAGTGCTACGGCCATTGTTCCCGGGCTATTTGTTTATCCGTCTCGACCCCTTGCGTGACCAGTGGCGGCCAATTCTTTCGACTATGGGGATCCGGACCCTGATCCGTTTCGGAGATCGGTTCGGTATTGTTCCTCAAGGATTTGTCGAGTCGCTCCAGGCGCGCGAGGAGGATAACGCCGTTCCCCTGCCGCGCCCTCGGGACAATTATGCGCCCGGCGAGCAAGTACGACTACGCGAGGGACCATTAGAGGGCATTGTAGCGTCGGTGTTGCATTGTGACGAAGGCGCTCGGCTGACGCTCCTGATGGATCTTCTGTGCCGAGAAGTCACCGTGAAAGCCAGCATCGACGGCGTGGTCCCGGCTTGAACCGTCGCGGGAAGGTTTACTCGAGAGCCGTCACCTTGCTGGCGCCTCCAGCATCTATCGGCCGGATATGTATTTCGAAGATATCAGTTATTGGTTCACGCCAAATTCAGACCAAAGACCACAATTCGCACTTCAAAATCGAGCTGGTTGCAATCTGTTTACATCTTAGCACCTCTACAATTGTTGTGTACTTGGTGTGTAAATCCAGCTTTGACCGATTGACGTTCATAATCTGAACATGGTAGCCGTGGCCAGCATCGGCGGGGAAACTTCACCCGGCCTGCGGTAGCTTGCCAAGTTCTTGATATGCCTAACAGACCATTGAAATAAGCGTGTCGACCTTTCCCTCCTCCGAGTACGCTCCCTTGGCCGAGCTTGCGAATGTCGCGGTTGCCGGGTGTGGCCACTGGGGAAAGAATTTGGTTCGGAATTTCCATCGGATTGGCGCGCTGGCGGCTGTGCACGATACCGACCCAGCGGTCGCTGACAGCATGAAGAGCCAGTATGACGTTCCCGCCAAGAGCTGGATCAGTCTACTTGCGGACAAAGGGGTCAATGCTGTTGCAATCGCCTCGCCGGCGGAACTTCATTATCGCTTGGCGCGCGAAGCACTCGATGCCGGAATGCATGTCTTCGTCGAGAAGCCTCTTGCTCTCGAAGTCGCGCAAGCCGAGGAGCTTTGCCAAATCGCCGCCGCGCGCCGCAGCGTCCTAATGGTCGGCCATCTGCTTCAGTACCACCCCGCTTTTCTGAAGCTCAAAGACATCGTGCGGCAAGGCGATTTGGGCCGGATACAATATGTCTACTCCAACCGCCTGAATTTGGGAAAGATCCGCCGCGAAGAGAATATTCTTTGGAGCTTCGCGCCGCACGATATCTCGATGATATTGTCGCTCGTCGGCGACGAACCGGAAATCGTGACGGCGATGGGGGCCGCATATCTTCACAAGCGAATTGCCGACGTCACGACGACACATTTGTCTTTCCCGGGCGGACAACAGGCCCATATCCATGTTTCTTGGTTGCATCCATTTAAGGAACAGAAACTGGTGGTCTTTGGTGATCGCGCCATGGCGGTGTTCGATGATGGTCAGTCCTGGCCAAGCAAGCTGCAACTCTATCCACACCGGATCAATTGGATCAACGGCAAACCCGCGCCGGCCAAGGCCGACGCCGTGCCGGTAGCGATCGAGGAGGCCGAGCCGCTGCAGCAAGAGTGTCAGCACTTTCTCGACTGCATCGCCTCCGGATCCCCGGCGCGAACGGATGGCGTCGAAGGATTGCGGGTTTTGCGCGTCCTACACGCGGCGCAGAGATCCATCGACGAGGGCCGGCCGTTGAACCTGCACGACACTATTGCCAAGCCGCCGCCGGCAGTTCGTTGCGAAGGCGTCATGATCCATGAAAGCGCCTTTGTCGACGAACCCACCTCGATCGGATCGGGAACGCGCATCTGGCACTTCAGCCACATCCTGCCTGACAGCCGGATCGGCAGGAATTGCGTGATCGGTCAGAACGTGTCGATCGGTCCCAATGTGTCGATCGGCGACAACTGCAAGTTCCAAAACAATGTCAGCATCTACCCTGGCGTGACAATCGAAGACGGCGTCTTTTGTGGCCCGTCATGCGTCTTCACCAACGTCATAAACCCGCGCGCTGAAATTGAGCGCAAACAGGAGTTTATGCCGACATTGGTCAAGCTGGGCGCGACCATCGGCGCCAATGCTACGATTGTGTGCGGCAATACGTTGGGAGAGTACAGCTTTATTGGAGCCGGCGCTGTCATCACCACGGATGTGCCCGCCTATGCCCTGATGGTCGGCGCGCCGGCCCGGCGCGTCGGTTGGATGAGCAAGGTTGGGGGGCGTCTTGGGCCGGACCTCGTCTGTCCGATCGACGGCACCCGATACCGCGAGATTGATCAGAACAAACTGGAAGAAATGACAGATGACAGAAGCCGCTCATAACCTCCCGGCGCAGGAACCGATCGCATTTATCGACCTCCAAGCTCAGCGCAGGCGACTGGGTGAGCGCATAGACCAAGCCATTGCCGCGGTTCTGGACCATGGCCAATTCATTATGGGCCCGCAGGTCGAGCAGCTTGAATGTGAGCTTGCCGAATATTGCGGCGCGCGTCATGCGATCGGCTGCAGCAGCGGGACTGATGCGCTTGTCCTCGGTCTGATGGCGCTTGGCGTTGGCCGGGGTGACGCCGTCTTCGTGCCGACCTTGACTTTCGCCTCCACGGCGGAAGCGGTGGCGCTGCTCGGGGCAACGCCGGTATTTGTCGATAGCCTGCCCGACACGTTTAATATCGACCCGGAGAGCCTTTGCGAGGCAATCGTCGTGGTCACCCGCGTCGGGCAGTTGCGCCCGGTTGGCGTCATTGCCGTAGATCTCTATGGGCAACCGGCGAATTACAGTGAAATTGAGCCGCTAGCTGAAAAACACGGCCTGTGGGTCATGGCAGATGCGGCGCAAAGCTTTGGCGCTGGATTGCATGGTCGCCGTGTCGGCACTATCGGCCAGATTACCACGACCAGTTTTTTCCCGGCGAAACCACTGGGCTGCTACGGCGACGGCGGCGCGGTCTTCACCGACGACGACGAACTGGCCACGATACTCCGCTCACTTCTGTTCCACGGCAAGGGCAGTGAAAAGTACGACAACGTCAGGATCGGAATGAATGGCCGCCTGGATACAATCCAGGCGGCGATCCTGCTGGAGAAACTTTCGATTTTCAACGAAGAGATTGAGCGGCGCCAAGAGGTGGCAAAGCGGTACCATATCGGTTTGGACAACGTTACGCGCATTCCGCGCGTGATCGACGGTGCAACCCCAGTTTGGGCGCAATATACGATTGTGCTGGATGATCGCGATGCCGTCGCGGCCCGGCTAAAGCAGGGCGGTATTCCGACCGCGGTCTATTATCCGCGCGCCCTTCATCGCCAGAAAGCATATCGCGCATTTCCGACGGCGCCCGGCGGCCTGCCCGTTTCAGATGACCTTTCGATGCGCGTTCTGAGCTTGCCGATGCATCCCTATCTCGATGTCGACGCGCAGGAGCGGATCATAGAAGCCGCCAGAAGAGCCATCCTGTAGTTCGGGCCCGGGCGAAAATGGACATCCGAGGCAAGAGATTGGTCGTTGTCGGCGGTGCCGGTCTTATCGGCTCCCATGTCGTTGATTGCCTGTGCGGCGAAGATGTCGGCCACATCATCGTCTATGATAACTTCACCCGCGGCACTACGGAAAATTTGTCGAACTCCCTCAATGACCCGCGGGTCAGTATATATGAGGCTGGCGGCGACATCTGCCAGAATGATATTCTCAACGCCGCACTGAAAGGCGCCGACGGCGTCTTCCACTTGGCGTCCCTATGGCTACTGCAATGTCATGAGTTCCCGCGCGCCGCCTTCGACGTCAACGTTGCCGGCACTTTCAACGTCCTTGAGGCCTGCGTCGCGAACGATGTCAAACGCCTCGTCTATTCTTCTTCGGCATCCGTCTATGGCGACGCCGTGGAGGAACCAATGACCGAAAACCATCCGTTCAACAACAAGAACTTTTACGGTGCCACCAAGATCGCGGGCGAGGCCATGACGACAGCCTACCATCACCGTTACGGTCTGCCAGTGGTCGGCCTGCGCTATATGAACGTCTACGGTCCGCGCCAGGACTACAAGGGCGCCTATATCGCGGTGATCATGAAGATGCTCGACGCGATAGACCGCGGCGAGGGACCGACCATTTTAGGAGACGGCTCGGAAGCCTTCGACTTCGTTTCCGCGCTCGACTGCGGCCGGGCCAATGTCTGCGCCATGACCACGGAAGCAGTCGCACGCTACTACAATATCGGCACAGGCAAACGCACTTCGCTCAAGGAGCTGGCCGAGCTGCTTCTGCGACTCACCGCCTCGAACCAGCCGATCCGGTTTAGGGAACGCAGCCAGGCGACGCTGGTGCGCAACCGCATTGGCTGCCCAAGGCGCGCCGAGGCCGAGATTGGTTTCAAGGCGCAGATCTCGCTTGAGGATGGGCTGCGGCAACTGATCGACTGGCGCCAGGCGCATATGCAGGAAGTCGAGCTGCGGAAATCGCGCGTGAGTCCAGTTCGTCCTGAGAGCACATCAGCGGCGCCTGCCCCGAAATCCATGCCCGCTGCATGACAGTGCCTGCCGCGACCATATCGCGGATTGCGTTGAGCAATACGGACTTCCGAAATGATCTCTGTGGTACGAAGATTTGCCAGCGCCTATCAGGTGCGGCTTAGCGGCGTCCCTTTCTTTGAGGACCGCCGCGCCGGATGTGTAACAGAAGTGAATCGGAATTCGTTGGAAGGGCTCTAGCTCTTCATGATTCGACAACTGTCTCAGCATCTGCGAGCGTTTTCGCCAAATTGGCACGCGCGAGTGTTGCGCGATGGTTTCGGCGCATGGGCAGGACTACTGATTGTACGGATCGGGTTGAAGGCGCCGAGATGGTTGCCGTGGCTGGCGCGGCTTTGGTCGGATATCCAGGCGATACCGCGGCCCTCATTTTACAACCGGCGAACAAGCAGACCGGCGGATTTGAGAGACTTGTTGCCGGAACCGGCGACCAGAAACGCAGAACGCTCGATATTGTTGCTTCACAACAGCTACTATCATTTCTTCTATTTGGCGTCGGCGCTCAGACGACGCGGCTGGGATGCAGTTCTGGTCAGTAATTGTCCGCCGCATTATCCCGCCCGTGACCTTTTCCACGGTGAAGACGTCAATCTCTATTGCGACGACGCCGAGGAATACCAAGCTCGGCTTGATGCGCTCTGTAATCTGGTGCCGTCGCGATTCCGCATGGTTCACTTCGCCGGCATCCATCATATGAGCCTCTATGAGGAGCACTTTGACTGGATTGAGTCGGTTGGCCGTGTGCCTTGGGACTTTCTGGAGTTTCGAAGACGGGGAGCAAGAATTGGCTATACAATCTCGGGTTGCCAGGACGGTATCCGGCAGAGCGTCTATAAGAAACACAAGGATGTTTGTTCGAAATGCGTTTGGGAATTTCGGCCAGACGTGTGCGCTGATAGACGCAACGCGGCATGGGGCAGGAAACTTTCCTCCATGTGCGATCTGGTCGCGGTAGAGGCGGATTACGGGCATGAATGGCGCGACCAGGCGTTCGCCTATCGCGAGCCGCTGACGGTCGCGCTTGATCCTGAGCTATGGCATCCGGACCTCGAAGTGCCGGATCGGTGGCGGTTGCGCCGAGAAGAAGGCGAGTTGATTGTGTTGCACGGATTCGCGAACTCGGACACTCGCCGCGTCAATGGTCGCGACATCAAGGGTACTGGAGCGGTGATCGCGGCGATCGAACGCCTGCAATCGGAGGGCTTCAAGGTGCGGCTTGAACATCCAACTGATATCCCTAGCCGCGACATGCGCTTCCTTCAGGTCCAGGCGGACATAATTGTCGACCAGCTCAACCTCGGACGGTATGGGGCCCAGGCCCGCGAAGGGCTGATGCTTGGCAAGCCCACCGTGTGCCACATTGACCCGCGCGAACCTGAAGGTGTGTCGCCGCTGACGTGCTGGGACGAGTGCCCGCTTGTGAATGCAACGGAAATGACGGTCTATGACGTCCTGAAACGGCTCCTGTCATCGCAGGAGGAACGTCGGCGCATCGGTCGGGCCAGTCGCGCTTATGCCCTGAAGTGGCACGCCGCGGATAGCGCCGCCAAACGTTTTGAGCGGGTCTATGACCGAATCTTTGCCGGCTTACCGGTCAATGTGCCTGAAGCTGAGATTCACGGCGAGCAATGAGCCAAACGACAAGCCCGCCCCGGCGCGTGCCTATTGCAGTTCCCCAGATCGGCGACGAAGAGATATTGGCGGTGGCCGATGTCCTGCGGTCGGGCTGGCTTACGCAGGGGCCGCGAGTTGCGCAGTTCGAGGCGGCATTCGCGAAGCGACACGAGGTCGCTCATTCATTGGCGACAACAAGCTGCACGACAGCCCTGCATCTGGCCCTCAGTTCGATCGGCGTTGGACCGGGCGACGAAGTCATCGTGCCCAGCTTTACGTGGGTTGCAACCGCCAATGTCGTCGTCTATTGCGGTGCAACGCCGGTATTCGCTGACGTTGACGCGCGCACCTGTAACATCGATGTGACCGATGCCGCCGCGCGGGTTACGGAAAAGACCACCGCGATCATCCCGGTTCACCTGTTTGAA
>CAYWBS010000041.1:0-11884 GCA_964456215.1 uncultured Hyphomicrobiaceae bacterium | reverse complement strand
GACGATGTCCTTGGACTTAGGAGTGACGGTAGCCGGGCGCAGCAGCTGGATAGCCTGAAACCAGCCCTCCCTGACCCATGGCGGTCCGGGCCATCCATTCGTCTGGACGCGGAAATCAGCGACGAGGTCGTCCACGGGTACTTCCTCCAGGCTGACGTCCCAGCCATCTGTGACGTGTGTCCACCTTGGGTTGAGGATTGCGCTTGCATGGTCTCCCTTAACGCGAATCCTGAGGTGCTCCAGATGCGCCGTCTCGGCATCAACGGCCGTCTTTAGGCGCTCAATCCGGTCGAGATGATGGAGATAGTCTTCATGAAAGGGCGTTATGGGGTAGGGATGAAAGATAAAACCCGGTGCGCGGCGTTTGAATCCGGCGAGGATCTGCGTCGCGGCGGCGCATCGGCTTGTCCCCGGGTCTATCCGCATGGACGGATTGACGGTAAGCATAACAAATGAGCCGAGTGAGTCTACGGTCTTCACATGATCTGGTACGGGACCGGCAAATGCGGGTTCCGAGCCGATATAGGCGTGAAGCTTTTTCTCGACCAAGTCCCCGGCCGCCGCCGCCGGGTCGAGGCGCTCAACCCGGATCTCTTGGGGGTAATAAGAAGGATAATGGTTCACCCCGTGTCCGGCATGAGCCAATGCCGGGCCGCCGGTGTCGACAACGGTCAAGGCGAGGACGGCCCCAAATATGCGGTAAATGCTCACGCGCCGGTGCCGGTGTTGTCGCGCCGAAGCGCTGCACAGGCGACGTGCAGACTTTTCCGCCGCTCCTAAGCGCCGCGACTTCCTTTGGTCAGTCGTCAAATGCCTCGCTCCGCCCGACTGGAAGCGGCTCATGCCGTTAAGGCACGTGCCGCTTCGGTTGGTAAGACTCGGTATCTAGCTAGGCCTTGGGCCAGGTGGTCTTTACCCAGTTCGCCGCCGCCGTTGACTCGTTGTGCGAGGTTCCGGGTTTCGGCCAGTTCGGTGGCGCCGTGATATCCCGTATCGGAATCGTGATGATCGAATTCGGATCCCATACCGGGAACGGATATTTGGGATCGTTCTTGCTCAGCCCGATCACTGTGTCCTTGTATCCCTGGTGATTATCGGCCCGGATATAAAGGTAGCCGGCCGGAGTATCCATGCCCAAACCTTCGAGCTGGCTGATGATGGCATCATCGTCCGGCCACCCGCCGACCATCTGATTGGCCTTCTCGATTGCAGCCTTGAGCAAATAGAGTGCGCTATATCCGCCATCCGACTCAAAGCTCGGATATTCGTTCCAGCGCTTGTAATAGCGCTCGACGAATCCGTCATTGATCGGCCACCGGCCCTTACCCGGATGCAGGAAATGATAGTTTGCGTGCACGCCGGCCAGGACGCCGTCAGGATGATCCTTGCCAATGGCGTGTGGCACGCCGCCAAAGGCCAAGGTCGTGGCGACCTTCATCTTGTCGAATAATCCATAGCGCAGCGCCTGCTTATAGAATGCCACATAGTCGCCGCCCCATAGGCCGCATATCAGCAGGTCCGGCTGCGCTGCCAGGATCTTCGTAATGTGCGGTGTGAAATCGGTCGTAAACAGCTTCGGCCAGGCTTCGGCGACTACGGAAGTCCCCGACACCAGGCTCCCAAACGCCAGCATGAAGTGTTCGTGGACGTTACGGCCGTAACTGTAATCCGGTTGAATGGAGGCGATCTTCTTGGCCTTGGGCCACGATGCCGCCGCGCCGACCGCGGCAGTGATGCCGTCCGCCGACTGGATATTGGTCACCCGGAAGACGTAGTGCGGGTTGGGAACCGCCTTGTCGAACAGAAAATCCGTGCATCCGTCGTTGAACAGGGTCAAGATTCCGAGTTCCTCGGCCACCGGACCGAGCGCGGGGGTATTGCCGCTGGAAATGACGCCGGTAAAGACGTCGATTCCCTCAGACAGTTTCATCCGCCGGAGTTCCTTGACGTTGGCGTCGGTGCCGGCAGCCTCATCGGCAACGATCGTCTCGATCTTCCGCTTGCCCAAGAGCCCGCCTTCGGCATTGATCTCTTCGGCGGCAAGCAAATGGCCTTTCCGGCCCGGCTCGCCCAACAGATTGGCGGGGCCGGTCTGGAACGTGATGTGCCCGGCCTTGAACGGCTTATCCGGAATCGTGCCCTTGGGTTTCATTGCCGCCGATGCCGGGCGCGGACCGGCGAAGTATGTGCCCGTCGCGGCCATCGACGCGAGGCCGGCGGCACCAACGGTGACGCCCATTTTGTTTAGGAAATCCCGGCGGTTAACTTCTTTCTTATCCATTGTCTGTAATCTCCTCCCTTGGCGGGTTTTGGGGCCCGCCTGTATTAGCCAAAAACGGGGACCCGTCTCCGGCAGAACCGACTGCAGTAATTTTTTTTATATGCTTATACGGTCAGCAATACTGCCGGACATCAAGGCAGTTGACACCACACTAAGGCGCAAACCTCCGTCGGATCGTTCGGCTTTCGTGGTCAATTCTGCCTCGGGTTCCGGAAAGGAAACCGGCAGTCGATCGGGCCCCTTCCGGGCGCACCATCCTACTGCCGCTGACCGGTGACTGTCAAAGCAAAGACGAAGGTCGAGCCGGTCGTAAGGTCTTTTGATTTTAGCATTGCTTGAAGCGGTTGTAGTAGGACCGGCGCCGTCTCCACTAACGAGCGGTCTGACAAATTGGGGTATCCTAAACTAAACGTGAGTGAACGAGCCAGCCCGAGGTTCGAAACGTGTCCAGTAGGGGAGCCAACCAAACCAAGGCGTAACGCCGAAATCCAAATTCATCCAAAACCAAGATCGCGGAGCCGGGGACAAATGGCAAAACCGGCTCATATCGATTGTTGTGGTGCCGGCAGTCGCATAACGGCGTATCGGACTGTTTCGGGGTCTTTCAGGAAACCCTGCGAACCGGCCTCGTCCTCCCGCTCCGGCGCCGAAAGTTGCGGTCACCGCCCCTCCCCTTATACTCGGCTATTTGGTCCGGAACGCTCATCCGGCCGCAGAGCGGAATGCAAGGACGCTCAAACACGGGAGGATAAGTGCCATGAGAACATGCTTTTCCGCGTTTCTTGCGGCAGCCGGTTTTCTCGCCATTTTCTCGGTACCGCCAGCCGCGAAAGCGGGGTGCGGCCGGGTGACGATCGCCGATATGAACTGGGCATCGGCCGAACTCGCGGCTTATGTCGACAAGTTCATCCTCGAAAATGGTTACGGCTGCAAGGTCGAAATCGTGCCCGGCGACACCATGCCGACAACGGCGTCGATGACCGAAAAGGGCGAGCCTGACATCGCGCCGGAAATCTGGATGAATTCTGTCCGACAAGTCATCAACAAGGCCGTGAAAGAAGGCCGCCTGAAGATCGCCGGCGAAATCCTCACAGATGGCGGCGAAGAAGGCTGGTGGGTGCCAAAATACATGGTCGACGCGCATCCGGAATTGACAACACTCAAGGCAGTGCTGAAGCGGCCCGACCTCTTTCCAAATCCGGAAGACAAGTCGCGCGGAGCCCTGCACAACTGCCCTGCCGGCTGGAACTGCCAGATTATCACGGCCAATCTCTATAAGGCCTACGAGGTGGAGAAGGCGGGGTTCGATTTGATCGATACCGGCTCCGCCGCCGGTCTCGATGGCTCCATCGCCAAAGCGTATAATCGCAAGGAGGGCTGGTTTGGCTATTACTGGGCGCCGACCGCGATCCTTGGTAAATACGATATGGTGAAGCTCGATATGGGTGTCGATCATGATCCCTCCGAGTGGGACCGCTGCTCGGGTCAGGCCAATTGCGTCGATCCCACGAAGAACGACTGGACCAAGTCGGTGGTCAGGACTGTAACATCCAGGCATTTTGCCGAAATGGCGCCCGAAGCGTTCAACTATCTGTCGAAACGCGCCTGGCCGAATTCGGTCGTCAATGCCATGCTCGCCTATATGGACGAGAAACAGGCCGGCGGCGAAGAGGCCGCGGAAAAATTTCTGGAAGACTATGAAAGCGTTTGGCTGAAATGGATGCCCGCCGATATCGCTTCGAAGGTGAAGGCGGCGCTTTAGGTCGGAAGCCGCCACGCCGGGGCGACCAGGGCTCTTCCGGCTGCCAAACCTGACCTGGTCATAACTGTTACGGGATCGCCATGTCCGAAGCCACCTGGTTGTTTGTCTTCCCCGAAATGGATAAGAACTCGCTCAGAGCACTGAAAAAAGCCATCGACGCCGGTTATCGCGAATTCTCCCGCTCCTATGGAGGCGCCATCGAAAACTTTTTCGATCCGCTGCTCTCCTTCCTGGTCTGGTTCGAGGACCTTATTATCGCGGCACCCTGGTGGCTGGTCATCGCCGTCCTCGCCGCCCTTGCCTGGCTCGCCACTCGCAGCTGGAAAATCGCCGCCGGCGTGATCGCCGCCTTTCTGGCGATCGGCTACCTGGGCATGTGGCTAGACACAATGGCGACCATGGCGATGATCTTCGTTTGCACGCTGCTGGCGATCGCGATCGGCTTGCCGATCGGCATTCTGATGGCCCGCTACGACAGGGCCGAGGCGCTCATTACGCCGATCCTTGACGTCATGCAGACGATGCCCGTTTTCGTCTATCTGATTCCCGTGGTCATGCTTTTGGGCATCGGCAAGGTGCCGGGATTGCTGGCCGTCGTTATCTATGCGGTACCGCCGATGATCCGGCTGACCAATCTCGGCATCCGCCTCGTTGACCGCGAGATTCTCGAAGCCGCCGACTCGTTCGGCGCTAATTCCTGGCAAAAGCTCGCCGGCGTGCAGATACCGCTGGCGCTGCCGAACATCATGGCCGGCATCAACCAGACAATCATGATGGCGCTCTCCATGGTCGTCATTGCCTCGATGATCGGTGTCAGAGGGCTCGGACAACCGGTCCTGAAGGCGGTGACCAACCAGTATTTTGCCCTCGGCCTCTTCAATGGCCTGGCAATCGTAGCACTTGCGATCGCATTCGATCGTGTGACCCAGGCCTATGGCCGCCGGTTGCAGAGAGTCCGGCAGGTCCCCCATGACTGACGACGTCAACATCGCCGTTCGCGGGCTCTACAAGATCTTCGGACCGGACCCCTTATCCGCCGTCGAGCTGGTGCGCGGCGGCGTCTGCAAAAGCGAATTGCTGGATAAGCACGGCCATGTGCTCGCCCTCAATAACATCAATTTAGACGTTGGAGGCGGCACCGTCTTTGTCGTCATGGGTTTGTCCGGCTCCGGCAAATCCACCCTGATCCGCCATTTCAATCGCATTATCGAGCCAACCGCCGGCCGTATCGAGATCGGCGGCCGGGACATATTCGCGCTCTCGGAGGCGGAACTCCGCGAACTGAGGCGCCAAGAAGTGGCGATGGTGTTCCAGCGCTTCGCCTTATTGCCGCACCGCACCACCATCGACAACGTCATCTATGGTTTGACGGTCCAAGGCATGCCGGGCCGCAGCGCACGCAAGCGCGCCGGCCGCTGGATCGAGCGGGTTGGCCTTGCCGGATACGAGGATCATTATCCGGACCAACTTTCCGGCGGCATGCAGCAGCGCGTCGGCCTTGCCCGTGCGCTTGCAACGGACGCCGACATTCTTCTTATGGATGAGCCGTTCAGCGCTCTCGATCCTCTCATCCGCGCCGATATGCAGGATATGCTGTTGGGGCTACAGGCGGAACTGAACAAGACCATTATCTTCATTACCCATGATCTTGAGGAAGCTCTGAAACTCGGTGATCGTATCGCCATCCTGCGTGACGGAGAACTAGTTCAACAGGGGGATGCGCAGAGTATTGTGCTGCAGCCTTGCGATGACTATGTCGGGGCGTTCGTCAAGAACATCAACCGCGGCCGGGTGATCCGGGTCTCGTCCATCATGACGCCTCCGAACGGCACGGGTCCCGACCTCAAGCTGGCGGGCGATACCGTGCTTGAAGAGGCGCTCTGCGCGCTGACGCGCGAGAAAGCCCCATCGGCGCGGGTTGTCGATGCCAACGGCAATGATATTGGCCGCATCGGCTTGAAAGAGCTGGTCCAGGCGATGACGACGCCTGCGCGATGTCCGTAGTCAATCGCGGCCTCTAACTTATTCTGTGCCATCGCCGCGTCCGATTGGATACCTGTTTTGCCGCAACATGGCGTGATAATGTCTGCGGACAAATGCCATCGCCCGTCCGAACGGCGTGGCACGAATCGGAGGCGGCGATGGCTACTCAGGCGGAAAAAGTTCAGAAATTCAAGGAACTTCATGAGCGCGACGGTGCATTCGTCATTCCCAATCCATGGGATATCGGCTCGGCTCGGTTGTTGCAGGCGCTCGGCTTCGAGGCTTTGGCGACGACGAGCTCCGGCTTTGCCTATTCACTGGGACGCAGTGACGGGTCGGTGAGCCGCGATGAGAAGATCGCCCATTGCAAAGCGCTTGCCGCCGCATGCGATCTGCCGATTAATGCCGACCTGGAGAAATGTTTTGCCGACGACCCGGCGGAGGCTGCGCAAACCATCAGGCTCGCCGCCGAAGCCGGCATGGCAGGTGGATCCATCGAAGACGCGACCGGTTATCCGGACAAACCAATCTATGACTTCGACCATGCGGTTGAACGCGTCGCGGCGGCAGCCGAGACCGCCCGGTCATTGCAGCCGGATTTTTTACTGACGGCCAGGGCGGAGAACTTTCTGTTCGGCCGTAAAGACCTGGACGATACGATAAAGCGGCTGCAGGCCTTCGAGGCGGCAGGTGCGGACGTGCTTTATGCGCCCGGCTTGACGACCCTTGAAGAGGTGCGCGCCGTCACCAGGGCCGTCAGCAAACCGGTCAATGTTCTGGCGCCGCCCCTCAAAGGCGTTCGCGTTGCCGAGCTGGCGGAAGCCGGCGCCAAGCGGATCAGCATCGGTGGCGCCCTTGCCCGCGCGCTGATAGCCACCCTCCTTAAAGCGGGGCGGGAAATGCAGGATAAAGGCAGTTTCACCTGGACCGCCGCCGCTACGCCCGCGAATGAAATCGACCTGTTGATGAAAGTTGCAGGCTGAAATTCGCAAGCGGATATCAATGGCGCGGGGGTTGAATTTCGGGCGCCGACAGGTTTTGCAGGGATAGGCCGGAGACGCTATGCGCCCTTAATGAGGGTCGGCGGTAGGAGGCGGCGAGATCAAGCGAAAGAGGTTCGAACATGAGGTTGGACGGTAAAATTGCGCTGATTACCGGTGCTGCAGCGGGCATCGGCCGCGCCA
Organism: uncultured Hyphomicrobiaceae bacterium; assembly: GCA_964456215.1. Classification (GTDB taxonomy): domain Bacteria; phylum Pseudomonadota; class Alphaproteobacteria; order Rhizobiales; family BFAS01; genus MnTg02. Next base: position 4,674 of record CAYWBS010000041.1, on the reverse strand, counting down.
GCGCGAAGCTTTTCGCCTCCCATGGCGCCATGGTGGGTCTGATCGATATTAACGAGGCCGGCGGAAATTCAGCAGCCGATGAGATCAAAACTGCCGGCGGCCAAGCCTTGTTTATTAAAGCCGATGTTTCAAATGCGGAAGATGTCCAACGAGCCGTTGAGGCTGTCAATGACACGTTTGGCGGCCTCGATATCCTTTACAACAATGCAGGCGGTGCCACACCCGGGGATGGCAGCTTGGCGGATATGCCGTTGGAGGAGTTCCCGCACGCAATCGGCCTCAATCTTTTCGGCCCCTTTGTCGGCTGCCGCTATGCAATCCCCCTGATGGAGCGCCGCGGCGGCGGTTCCATCATCAATACTGCATCGATACGGTCCATGATCGGCACGGTGGGCGCCGATGCTTATACGGCGGCAAAGGGCGGGATCGTGGCCATGACCCGGGCACTGGCATTGCAGCTTGCACCAAAGAATATTCGCGTCAACGCCGTCGCGCCGGGCGCGGTTCTCAGCGAAAGAGTCAAAGCACTGATGGCAACCGACAACGATTCCGGTCCGGACCAGGCGCTCGTCGATCGTCATATCCTTGGTTTAGGTGAGCCTGAGGATGTCGCGCTCGTGGCCCTCTTTTTTGCCAGTGACGACTCGCGATGGGTCACGGGTCAAATCCTGCCGGTCGATGGCGGCGCGAGCGCGATCTGACTTTCTGAGAAATGACTGCCCACCGGATTAGGTGAACCGTGCAATGACGCAAATCGTAGATCTCAGCACGCCGATCAGGGACCATTTCCGCTGGCCGGTTGAGCGAACCGTAACAGGCGATTTCGACCGTGGCGACCTGTTTCAAGTGACTCGTCTGGGTTGGGTCGTTCACGGCTTTACGCATATGGACAGCCCGTGCCACATGGTCCCCGGCGCGCCGACGACGAGCGACATCCCTCTTGAGGCAACGGTCGGCGAAGCTGCCGTCCTTGATTTCACCGGTATAGAGGCCAACGAAGAACTGGACGCCGGGAAAATCGCCAGCCGAGCCGACCATGTGCGCGCCGGCGATATCCTCCTGTTCAAAACAGGTTGGAGCGACAAGAGATCCCTCGCCACCCCTGAATTCTGGACCGAAGCACCTTTTATCACCCGAGACGGCGCCGAGTGGCTCCTGGAACGAAAGCCGCGCGCCATCGGTTTTGATTTTCCGCAGGACTACCCGATCCGACTTCTCCTGCAAAACGAGGTCCGGCCAATCGACGAGCATGTCACCCACGACGTGCTGTTGCGCAACGGTGTGATCCTCATTGAATATCTGACCAATATGCCCGCCATCGACAGCAGCCGTGTATGGTTCTGCTGCCTGCCTATCAAAGTGGAGAACTCTGACGGTGCGCCGGTTCGGGCGATTGCGATGCTATGAAATTTGGCAAGTTGAGGCGAAGTCACATTTTCGTCCCAGTCGACCGGTCGGCAAGTTCGATCCGCGAGAAGCTCCACGCGCAATCTCGCCCGCATCCTAACGCTTATGTTGACGGTTTTTCTGGCGCTTATGGCGCCCGGTATCGCAGGGCCGGTGCCCCGTAAACTTGTTTACAATGTTGAACGGCCAGTCCCGATAGCCGCATTTGCGTCCCACAAGGTAGTCGGCGACCAGATAACCGCCAACGATGACTGCGGCTGTTACACCGCCGTCGGCCTTGGCGGGCTTCATCGGTGCCGCAAGAATCAATCCTGCGATAAGGAACGTAGCTGTCGTGAAGACGAAATGGCGCATGTCCTCTTCCTTCTTTTTCGTTTCCCACCGGCCACCGTCACGTAAGCTCAGCTTTGCGGTCAAAATTTGTCTCGAAAATGTTACTTTGTGGCGGATTTGGCGAGAGAAATGGCCGTGTGGCCGCGGATTTGCGGCCGTCGGAGCAGCAAAGCTGACCGGCTGAACTACGTGATTGAAGGGCCGGCTCCGAGTGCGCCCCCGCCCTTGCGGCACCCATTGGTCTTCCCGCGGGCCAAATTGCAATAATTTATTTCGACACATCGGTAACCAGTGTCGCGGGTTACGCCATTCGCTCCAAAGATATGTGGTCTCCGGAACCGTCGGGCTTCCGCATCCCAGTCCTCCCCAATGACTCGAAGCACGAGAGTCTATAGACTTCACGGCGCATAGGGCAACCAACAGGTTTAGCGAGTGTCGGCAAATGCCAATCGAGGAAATCGAACTTTTCCGGGTGAACCTGCCACTCAAAGTCCCCTACCGGCTTTCATACCATACCTTTACAAGCTTCGAGCCGATCATCGTGCGCGTTCGCGATGGCGACGGCCCGGAAGGGTGGGGCGAACAGCACATTTCTCCAGGCTCCAGCGCCGAGACGCGGGAAGGCGGTTGGCGGTTTGCCAACGAATTTGCCGCGAAGCTCGTTGACAAAACGCTCTCTGAGGCGATTGATGAATTGAACGTCGCGGCGGCCAGAAGCAAGGTCGCCGCGACGGCACTGGTCACGGCCCTGGAGATGGCCGCAAATCCGGAAGAGCTGCGCACTGCCGCAGAGACGCGCTTACCCCTGCTCACGCCGTTCAACGCCACAGAACCCGCCGAAATCGGCGAGGAAGTCGCGCAGCGCCTTGAACAGGGATTCAAAACGTTCAAGATCAAGGTCGGCAAGGATGTCGCTTCGGATCTTGCCAGGGTGCGCGAGATCCAGAGAGCCGCGAATGGCCGCGCCACTCTTCGTATCGATGCCAACCGCGCCTTCAGCCGCGATAATGCGATCACCTTCGCCACCGGGCTCGATCCGGCTCACATCGAACTCTTCGAGCAACCCTGCGCCGCCGAGGCTTGGCAGGCAAATGCAACGGTGGCCGCGCGCTCGAAAGTGCCGGTGATGCTAGACGAGCCGATCTGTTCCGTCGCCGACATCGAGAAGGCGGCGGGCATCAGCGGAGTGCGGTATTGCAAGGTCAAACTGAAGCGTTTCGTTTCGATGAACGCCCTTGGCGAAGCAATCGATCTTATAAAAGAGCTCGGCATGAACGCCGTTCTGGGTGACGGATTGGGTGCCGACATCAATTGCTGGATGGAAGCCTCCGTGGCGCGGCGCAGGATCAACAATGCCGGTGAATTCAACGGCTATGTCAAGATACGCCCCGAGGCGCGGCTCCTCGAAAATCCGCTGCCGTTTGAAAAGGGGCATTTGCTCCTGCCAGCAGGATATTGGCCGCGTTTTGATGAGCAGCGCCTCCGGAACCAGACATTGGAAACGCGACGCTATGCCGTCGCTAAAATCGGGGCTGCCGGGCCTTAACAAAATCTCAATCAGGAAACTGCGAGCAGCTGCCGTCAGCGCCCCTGAAAGGCGGGCGTCCGCTTTTCCATGAATGCCTTACGCCCTTCGATATAGTCCGCGCTGGCAAAACACGCCTGTACCATTTCGTCGCAGCGGCCGAGATCGCGCTCATCGCGGTCTTTCAGAACCTCGCCGGCGATGAATTTCATGGCCCGCACCGTCAACGGCGCGTTTTCAGCGATCTCGTTCGCGTAGTCGATGACGAAACGCTCAAGCTCTTCCTCCGGCAGGCACTCCTGAACGAGTCCGATGCGCAGCGCCTTTCCGGCGTTGATGCGGCGCGCCGAAAACATGAGATCCCTGGCAGCCCCGGTGCCGACGCAATTAATCAATCTGCGGATCGATTGGAACGGATAGCCAAGGGCAAGACGGGCGGCGGGCATGCCGAATTTCGATTTCTCCGAACAGAATCGCAGATCGCACGCCACGGCGAGATTGAGGCCGCCACCGAGACAATAGCCATTGATCATCGCGATGGTCGGCTTCGGAAAGGCTTCGATGCGTTCATAGACACCTTTGACGCGCTCATTATAGCGGGCAGTAGCATCTTTGCCCTGGCGCTCTTTCTCGAACCTCGAAATATCGGCGCCGGAGACGAACGATTTGCCGCCGGCTCCGCTGATGACAAGGACACGCACGCTATCGTCGTTCTCGAAATCATCAAGAATGCCCTCGGCGGCGTCCCACATATCCAGCGATACCGCGTTATGTTTTTCGGGATTGTTGAATATCAAATGCCCGACCGCGCCATCGCGCCGGCCGATCATTTTGTCGGTTGCGGGAATTTCTTGCATTCTGTCCTCCGGAACCTTGTTGCCGCGTTCAAATAATCGCACGCTCGCGAAGCGCGTAGATTTCGTCTTTGCTTAGACCAATATCGCCCAGGATTTCGTCAGTATGCTCTCCGCGCTCGGGCGTGCGTGCCGCAATGGTGGCGGGCGTACGAGTAAGCGCGACCGGCTGGCCGACACATTTGGTTTCGCCGAACGCCGTGGTGTTCACGGGCCGGTCGATGCCCAGGGAACGGACCTGCGGATCTACAAATACCTGCTCGATGTCATAAACAGGTCCGCATGGCACGCTCGCCACCGACAAGAGCTCGACCCATTCCTGACTGGTCCGTTCACATGTGACTTCCTCTATAAGCGCCATCAAGCGCTCACGGTTTTTGTAGCGGCTGGCCATGTCCTTGAAATCCGGGTGGTTGGTCCATTCCGGTCGTCCAATCGCCTTGGTAAAACGCGCCCAGATAACGTTACCGCCAGCCGCGATATTCATGGCGCCGTCCTTGGTCCTCACGAGGCCGGTCGGACCATGGAGGGCGCCATGAATATCGCGGCTGCCGG
>CAYWBS010000040.1:0-11954 GCA_964456215.1 uncultured Hyphomicrobiaceae bacterium | reverse complement strand
TATAGTGGACCAGCAAAAGATCGATCGCGCCACCGCGGCGGCGCTCCCCGAAATTTGGCGAGGGAAGCCAAAGGCTCACCAAGGCGCTATCTGCGTCGGGAACGTCAGATGCCTCTTTCCCTGGCGATTTCGTCATAGGCTTCATTGATGGCGGCAAGCTTGTTGTTGGCGATCGTGACGAATTCCTCCGGCACGCCGCGGGCGATAAGTTTGTCGGGATGATTTTCCGACACGAGTTTGCGGTAATGGGACTTGAGCTCTTTGTCCGAAATCTCCGGCGTTATCTCCAGAACGTCATAGGGATTGCGTTTGTTGGAAGCAACATGGCGGGACCAGATATATTTAAATTCCGTGCCTGAGAAGCCGAACCGCTCGGCGACCGCGCGCAGATATTCTTCCTCCCTGGGGTGAATGACGTTATCGGCCTTGGCAATGTGAAACAGCCCGTCCAGAACATCCTGCAAGAGCTGGCTGTTGTTACTGAACATCCGGGCGAGCTGGTCGGCATAGGCTTCGTAACCGGCGACATCCTCCTTCGCCATATCGAAAATGCGCGCGACATTCTTCATTTCGCCCGTGGGAACCTTGAAGACTTCCTTGAAGGCGTCGACCTCGTCCCTGGTGACGACACCGTCGGCCTTGGCCATTTTCGCGCCCAGCGCAATAACGCCGACGGTAAAGGCGACCTGGTCTTCCGAAGCGCCATTGCCATCACCGCGCTCGCGATCGACAACGAAATGCCCGGCGAGTCCGCCGATTAGCGCGCCAATCGGTCCGCCAACCGCAAGTCCCGCGGCGGCGCCCGCCAATTTTCCCCATAAAGTCATGGTTCACAGAATAAGCATATTTTGTGGGAAAAGCATGGTAGATTTTTGAAACCTCTTTCGTGAATTTGCGGAGAGCGCACGTGATTTGACAATAACGGACCTGTGTAATAGCTGACGCCTCACGCCTCCCCATGAAAACGATTAGCTGATCAGGAACGGATTGTTTTCCGCAATACCGCCATGACCACGGCTCACCTGACCGGTCGTTCCGGCCATTCTTTCAGGCGAACCGGACGCCAGCGTGCTCCGGGCCGTCGCCAAAAACCTTGATGCTCGACCAAAGGTCTTATCCGACATGACGCAACACACTTCAAAACGCCTCATTCCCCGCACCGCCATTTTCGGCAATCCATCCCGAACCATGTGCCAACTCAGCCCGGACGGCGCCATGCTCGGCTGGATCGCGCCACGCGATGGCGTCCTCAATATCTGGATCGGCCCGGCGGACGATCCCGACAGCGCCGAACCGATCACCAATGACCGCCTGAGAGGCATTAGATTTTTTGCCTGGGCGCGCAATAGTTCGCACCTCCTCTACATCCAGGACAAAGGCGGCGATGAAGACTGGCACGTTCACGGCGTCGACATCTCGGCGAAGACCGCGATCGACCTTTCGCCCCTCGAAGGCGTCAATGCGCGTTTGGTTGCCGCCAGCTATGAATTTCCCGATGAAATCATTATCGGCATCAACGACCGGGACAAGAGCTGGCACGATCTTTACCGGGTCGATGTGAAAAGCGGTGAGCGTGACCTCCTCTTTCTGAATGACCTGGAGTTCGCCGATCTGACCGTCGACAATCGCTTGCAAATCCGTCTCGCGACCAAAACCGATAACCAGGGCGGCGCGACGGTCTTTCGTCATGAGGGGAGCCGCTTTGAACCGTTTTGCGACATCCCGTTCGAGGATTTTCTGACCACTTTCACGCTTGGATTTGAGGCCGACGGCGACGCCTACTATATGATCGATTCACGCGGCCGCGACCGGGCCGCCCTCAAGCGTATCCACTTCGAAAGCGGCGCCGAGGAAATTCTCGGCGAGCATCCGAAGGCGGATATCACCGGCTATCTCCTGACCAATCCGACGAGCCGGAATGTCGAAGCCTATGGCGTCAATCACCTGAAATTGGAATGGCACGCGCTGAGCGACGCGGTCGGCGCGGATCTGGACGTGCTGGAGAGCCGCGTTGCAGGCACGTTTCATGTTGTCAGCCGGACCCGCGCCGACGACCGTTGGATCGTGGCGTCGACGTCGGCGGAAGAGCCGGGCAGCTACTATCTTTACGACCGCGGCTCCAAAGATCTTAAGCATCTCTTTTACGAAAGGCCCGAGCTGGAAGCCTACGACCTGCGTCCGATGCATGGCGAAATCATTTCCGCACGCGACGGCCTGGAGCTCGTCTCCTATCTTACGCTGCCAAAGCATGACGCAATCGACGCGGACGCCGCCCGCCCGCCGGCGCCGGTCGCCACGGTTCTTCTGGTCCATGGCGGACCGTGGGCGCGGGACAGCTACGGCTATGATCCGCACCATCAATGGCTCGCGAATCGCGGTTACGCGGTTCTGTCCGTCAATTTCCGCGGCTCAACCGGATTCGGCAAGGCATTCGTCAATGCCGGAGACCTCGAATGGGGCCGTAAGATGCACGACGACCTGCTCGACGCGGTCGGCTGGGCGATCGAACAAGGCATTGCGGACAAAGACAGAATAGCCATCATGGGCGGCTCCTACGGGGGATATGCCACCCTGGCGGGCCTTGCCTTTACGCCAGACGTTTTCGCCTGCGGGGTGGATATCGTCGGCCCGTCGAACCTCGAAACGTTGATCGCCACCACGCCGCCCTATTGGAAGGCCGCTTATGAAAACCTGACGAAAAGAATTGGCGATCCGCGCACCGAGGAAGGAAAAGCTCTGTTGGCCGAGCGCTCGCCTCTCAATAAGGCGGATCAGATTTCCAAGCCGCTTCTCATCGGCCAGGGCGCCAACGATCCGAGGGTCAAACAGGCAGAGTCCGACCAGATCGTAAAAGCCATGCAGGAAAAATCGCTGCCGGTCGCCTATGCGCTCTATCCGGATGAAGGTCACGGCTTCGCCCGCCCAGCAAACCGGCTTTCCTTCTTTGCGGTCGCCGAAGCGTTTTTGAGCAGGCATCTTGGGGGCGCCCTGGAGCCGATGGGCGCAGATTTTACCGGCTCGACCATCGAGGTTCCCGAGGGCGCCGGCCAACTTCCCGGCCTGACCGAAGCGCTCGGGCGCCGGAGCGCCGAGACCAGTTAAGGCGAACAGCAATCCGCATCCGCGAGGCCGGTCATTGCTCGTCCTCAAGCGCGCTTTTCTTCCAGGAGACCTTATGGCGGCGGACCAGCCGTTTGGAATAGTAAACAACGTCCTCGCCCGCCCTAAGCGCGCGAAACCGGAACGTCTGGGGAAAGCTCCGCGTCCACGTCTTGAACCCCGCGCGCGAGCGCCGTTTCGTTTTCAGTGGCGATAGGCTGGCAAAGTGCTTTGACAATTTCTGCCGCCACCAATGCTCCGCCCGGAGGGTGACGTGGGCGTTGCGGCCGTCCGGAAGGCGATGCTTGGCCGGCTTTGTATCAATAATTATGATCGCGTTCCGGCATGCGCGCCGCATATCGGCGATGACCTCATCGAGGTCGTCTTCCTCGATATGCTCAAGCACATCGATGCTGACGAGGAGATCGGCCTGTTCCCGCGGCGGTTCCGCAAAATCCGGAATCGCGGGATCAAAACGGAGTTTCTTGAACGGATATCCAAGATCTAGCTCGTCAAGAAATCGACTTTGTCCGCAGCCATAGTCGATTATCGAATGTGGATGGAGCAGCTTGATCTCGGGCCGCAGAAACCGGAGATACTTCACGGAGCTCGTGCCATAGACCCGTTCGGCATGGGTATTGCCATAGTAGGCGATCAGTTCCGGATTACCGGCCATTTCCCCAGTCCTTAAACGCAGTCGGTTCCATGCCGAATTTTCGCCTCCCAAAAAACCGTTCCAATTCCTGCCGGAAGCCCGGAAAACGACCGTGAAGCCGCCGCTTCTTTTTTATTTTTCGCCGGCCGGTATTTATAGCAATTTCCTCTTACCCGGAGTGGTTCCCGGGCACGGACCTTCCAGGCTAGCTTCGCAGTTCCGCCTGTCGTTGTGCGACCAGCTTCTTCCGGTAGCGGCTTTGAATGGCCTCGACGACGACCAAAACCCCGATGACGAAATAGAAGGTCGTTTTGCTCATCGGCTCCACCGCGAATCCGAAAAACCGCAATTGCGCCAGATGTCCGCCTTCCGAAAGCAGCAAAATGCCGACAATGAACAGGATGAAGAGGCCAAGAACCTCGTACATACGGTTCCGTTTCAGGAATTCCGCCACATGATCGGAAAGCCAGATCATCAGGAGGCCGCTCAAGATAACCGCAACGACCATGATCCAAAGCATGTCGGTCAAGGCGATCGCGCTCAAAATCGAATCGAACGAGAAAACCAAATTCATAACAACGATCATGGTAATCGCGAAAAATACCGAGCGCTTCGAGCCCGCCCCGGCATATGCGATGTCGTCGATGGAAAGCATGAGCATGATCTCTTTGACCGCCGTGTAGATAATAAATACGCCGCCGGCGAGCACGATCATGCTGTGGACGTTGAATTCGCCCGTCGCGATATCGGCGAATTCCAGCGCAAGGACAGGGGCCTGAAAGAAGCGAATGACCCAGACGATGAGGAACAGCAATATGATGCGGAATATTATCGCCAGTCCGATACCGACCCGGCGGACATAGGCCTGCCGGTCCTCGGCGACGCGTTTCGCCTCAATGGAGATGTACAGCAAATTGTCGAAACCCAACACAGCTTGCAGCAAGATCAACATGCCGAGTGTAAATAAACTGTCGAGTGCGAATAGCCCTTCCATTGTATCATCCCCCATCCTGTCGGTGGCCGCCCGGACACCGTTGCCGGCACAAGCGCCGCGAACACTCTAAAGGCACTTATACCGCCGATTGTTTAGAGAGCTTGACGCGCGGTGGCAATGTCGACGGGTGCGGAACGTCTCCGGTATCGAGGCGGCCCGCATTTCCCGGCCGGGGGCTGGCTTGACTCAGTTGCCCTTGAATACGTCTTCAATCCACGACTTCTTTTCTCCGCGGCCGCCAGAAGAGGAACTTGGCGATCCGAGCGAGGGCTCGGCGCCCGACGGTCCGCCAAAGAGCGCGTCCCAAAGTGATCTTCCTTCCCGCCTGCCCCAGTTTCCGGCCTGTTGCCAGTCCTGTCCCGGCAACGCCGCCACCGACTTGCTGACATGGGCCGTCAACATGAGGTCCCGCCAAATCATGGTCGGAAGCGAACCGCCGGTCACCCGCTTCATCGGTGTAAAATCATCATTGCCGATCCAAATACCGGTTACATAATGCGCCGTGTAGCCGATAAACCAGGCGTCCCGGTAGTTTTGGCCGGTACCGGTCTTGCCGGCGGCCGGATGCGGATCAAGTGCCGCCTGACGCCCCGTCCCGACCTTGATGGTAGCGGTCAGCATGTCGTTCATAGCTGACACCAGATGCGGGCTCATCACCCGGCCCCAATAGGGCGAGCCGCGTTGAAAGAGAATATTGCCTTCCTGATCGCGGATTTTTTTGATGACATGCGGGAGCACGGCGAAACCGCCGTTTGAAAATGGCGCATATGCCGCCGTGATTTCCAAAAGCGAGACTTCGGAGGTTCCTAGCGCGATGGATGGGTTGTTCTTGAGGCCCGAATTGATACCCAGCCTGTGGGCGGTCTTGATGACATTCTCCCGGCCAACCCATTCGCTCAAGCGAATGGCGACCGAATTCAACGAAAGGGACAATCCTTCGCGCAGTGTCACGTCGCCTCGAAAGCGGTCATTGTAGTTGCGCGGGCTCCAGTCGCCGATCGTGATATCGCCGTCATGGACGATACTCTCCGGAGTGAGCCCTTTTTCAAGAGCTGTAAGAAATATGAAAGGCTTGAAAGTCGACCCCGGCTGGCGGCGGGCCTTGACCACCCGATTGAACTGGTTGCGGCCGTAATTGCGCCCGCCAACGAGCGCCTTCACGGCACCACGTGGATCGAGAATGACGGCAGCCGCCTCGCCCGCCGAATAGGTTTTTCCGTGCAGCGCCATGTCTTCCTTGACAATTCGTTGCGCGGCGCCCTGCAGCTCATAATCGATCGTGGTCTCGACCACCATGTCCGTTTGCAGGTTTTGACCGTAGGCGGAAACCAGTTCGACGACCCAGTCGATGACGTAGCCATAGCTCTCCGACGGAAGGTAGGCGCGCAGATCCGGCGGTTTGGCAAGCGCCTGGCGGTAGGTCTCGACCGAGATCGCCGAGTTGTTCAGCATGTTCTGCAAGACGAGTTTGCCACGATCGAGGGCCCGTTGCAGGTCGCGGGTCGGCGCGTAGAAAGATGGTGATTTGATCAGACCGGCGAGGATGGCGGCCTCATAAATGCCAACGTCGGAGACGCTTTTGCCAAAATAGTGCTGCGCCGCCGCTTCAATCCCGTAATTGCCGGCACCGAAATAAATACGGTTCAGGTAAAGCTCCAGAATTTGGTTCTTCTCAAACCTGTACTCCAGTGACAGTGCCAACAGTACTTCTTCGATTTTGCGCCAATAAGTCCGTTCGGGCTTTAGAAACAACACCTTGACCAATTGCTGGGTGATTGTGCTGCCGCCTTGAACGATACGTCCGGCGCGGTAATTGGCAATAGAGGCGCGGAGAATACCGATGGGGTCGAATCCGAAGTGATAGTAGAAGCGCTGATCTTCGGTAGAGAGAACCGCCTTGATGACATGCGGCGGCATTTTCTCCAGCGGCACGTGATGACGACGAAGGCCCTTTTCGGCAATCACCTTGCCGTTTTCCGCGAGAATTCTGAGCTTTGCGGGTTGCTTGCTCAAACCGGCCTCCAGCGGATCCGGCGCCATCAGCGAATAGACGGTCACCGTGCCGGCAAGGATCACCGCAACCCAAATGGCGAGTATCAGCGCCCAGTAGACCAGGAAGCCCGTAACGCCAAAACGCTGGTGGAGCTTCAGCCGGGCCGGGCGCTGTTCCCTGCGCGGCGGTCTCCAAAAATTTCTTATCCGCCTGAAAAGATTGCCTGGGAACCGGCGACCGCCCGCCGCCGCGCTCTTGTCCGAAGCGACCGGCACGTCACGCGGTTCGCGCTTTCTGAGCGTATCCGCCAAGTCATTCCAGGCCGATTCGATGATTACAGTTTGTGACCGGGATTTCCGGCGGAAAAAAAGACGTTGTACGGCCGGCAAAAATTTCATGCTCAATAAAGCCTTCCCGGGAACGCAATTAATCTATGAACCACGCCAAACGGCCGCAAATTCGCCCGGCCGCTCACGGCAAGCGGGATATGCGAGGTTCCGGTCTACCACCCATTTCCTTATCCATTTGGAAGTCACGGCGGTGATTCTAACTCCGGAATTTGGCGGGAGGTGGACGGGATCCGGTGGCGCGTTCCGGGCGCGGCGGATTGCTTCGCCCTGCCGGGTCTCACATTTTGGATCGTCTCCGCCCGCCCCGTGGCGCCGGTTGAGAAACAATGACCGGAATGAAAGGTCAGGGCAACCAAAATGCCCGTTGCCGAAACACCGGGGCCGGCATGGCTGATTGCCTTTGCCAAAGACCTATATTCGGAAGGGTCTTACATCCACTCTTCGCACCATGCCTGAAGCATCAAGATATCCCACAGCAGATATTGCCAATTCCGCTCGCCGCTCAGATGCTGCCGCCATTTGCTGCGAACCGGGGCGGGTTCGACCAGACCGAATCTGGCCAGAGCGCTTTCCGCGAGCAGGTCTTCAGCCCATTCCTTGAGCGGTCCGCGAAGCCAATCGTCTATGGGCACGCCAAAGCCCATTTTCGGCCGGTTCACAAGATCCTCGGGCAAATGGCGGTAAAGGATCTTGCGCAATATCCATTTGCTGACGCCGTCGCGGATCTTCAGGCGCCTCGGCAGGCGCCAGGAGAATTCGACGACGCGGTGGTCCAAGATCGGAACTCGCGCTTCCAGGGAAACGGCCATGGTGGCACGATCGACCTTGGTGAGAATGTCGTCCGGCAAATAGGTCAGCGTGTCGGCATATTACATTCGCTCGGTGAAGTCGGCCGTGATATCGCGGGACGCCTTCCACTGAGGGATGATATCGTCGGCACCTCCGGGGACCATGGCAGCCGGCTCGATCCAATGGCTGACCAGTCGCGGATAGAAATCCTCCCGCTCCTCCAAAAGGACGTCCGCGAGCTTGTGCATCTTGTCTCCAAGCAGCGGATAGCGACAAAGAACCGGAATGTGCTCCAAAACACGGTTCCAGAGGCCGACCGGCACGGACATCATCGAATGCGCGATCGATTTTCTTATTGAAGCCGGCATCGCCCAAAAATAGCGCATCAGCGTCTCGGCCTGAACATAGCGGTTATAGCCGGCAAACAATTCGTCACCGCCATCACCGGAAAGCGACACCGTTACATGCTGCTTCGTCAACGCCGCGACGAGATGGGTCGGGATCTGCGAGGAATCGGAAAACGGTTCGTCATAGATTGCTGCCAGATGCGGAATAACGTCCATCGCCTGCTTCGGCGTGACAGTGAGTTCCGTGTGATCGGTGCCTAGATATTTTGCCACGCGCCTGCCATGATGCGCTTCGTTATAGCTGGACTCATCAAAGCCGATGGAAAAAGTTCTAACGGGTCTCTCCGAGCAGCTCTGCATCAGGGCGACGACGGTGGAAGAATCAATTCCTCCGGAAAGAAACGCGCCGAGGGGCACATCGGAGATCATGCGCCGCCGTACCGAATCTTTCAAAAGGCCTTCGAGGTCGTCCGCCGCCTCTTCGTCCGATCCGCGATAGGGGTCTGCTTTCCCCGCCGCCACCGCTCCAGCGAGCGTCCAGTAGGCCTTTTCCTCCAGCCTGCCCTCTCCTCCGATCGAAACAAGCATGCCAGGCTCCAGTTTTCGGAGATTTTCATAGATGCTGAGGGGCGCCGGAATGTAGTTGTAGCGAAGCAAGGAAGTGACCGCGTTGCGGTTAATCTCGATATTGAAATCAGGCGCGGCGCGAAAAGCCTTCAGCTCCGAGGCAAACAGAAAGAGGCCGTTTTGAAAACTCCAGTAAAGCGGTTTCACGCCGAGCCGGTCGCGGACCAGTGTGAGCTGCCGGCGCCGCCGGTCCCAGATCCCCATGGCGAACATGCCGATGAGACGGTCGAGCGTCTGTTCAATTCCCCATTCGGCGAATCCCTCGACAATGACCTCGGTATCGGAGTGGCCGCGGAAATGCCGCCCTGCGGCATGGAGGTCACGGCCGAGCTCCGCAGCGTTATAGATCTCACCGTTATAGGTGATGACGAATCTGCCGCAGGAAGAAACCATGGGTTGGCTGCCGGCATCGCTGAGGTCTATTATCGACAGCCTGCGATGGCCGAACGCAAGGCGTGCATCGGCATCGAACCATACGCCGCCGCCATCCGGGCCGCGATGGTGGAGCGTCGCCGTCATGGCGTGAATCCGCTCCAGATTGGAGGGCGCGCCCGCTAATTCATAACAGCCCGCAATGCCGCACATCGTGGCCAACGTCCTCCGCTGCCTATTTGCGAAACCTTATCCGGACATCACTGAAGACGATCAGACGGCCCTCCGCCGTGCCCGTCGATGACCGGCCCGGTTGCAAAGCTGGTGCATTGACGTTGAACCGCTACCCGGCATTTGGCCGACCGGCAAGCGCAATCGCCTTACTCCCGGACTTTCGCAGAATTTCGGCCGCCAGGCCGGACCGGCCCGATCGCCTACGCGGTCAAAATTTCGTCTCGGAAGGCCAGACCGCAGAGGGGCGAAGTATGGCAAAGATAGAGAGACGGAACCGGCAAGACATGCGCTTGAACCAATAAGCGCGATTGCTGCCATGGTATACTACCCACGCGAAATTCCCGGGCGACCGGCAGCGCCCAATCACGGAGCAATTTCAAGACATATTTACCAATTCCATTAAATTGTCGTCAGTATTTTATTGCTAATCTTCTTAATTCGATAACCGAACACATGACGGTCAAGGGTCTAAAAATGTGGTCCGATGTGCTGTCCGTCTATGCCGTGATGGCAGCGTCTTTCATAGGCATGGTTTTCATGTTTTCCTGGGGCTTTGACTATTGGGACTGGTGGTACGCTATCTGCGCCCTTCTTCCCTTCTGAGAAAAACCCCATGTTGCGGATCGCAACGAGCCGGGCCGGTCCTCTGGAACGGCGTGGCTTTGGCGCCGGAACTTTTGCGGACAACCATTATCACGCTCGACTTTTCCCCTCCGCATAGATCATCGACGGCCTAGTGAAAAGGCGCCACGGCAGGCGCGGAATTGCGGCAGACGTCAACGTAATATCAATGTCGTTACGACATTCGTTCGGCCATGTGGCAATGAAAAGTGCTATGCTCTTGATATGATCGTAGTTTCAATTTACTAAATTGCCAGTCTCGGTCAGTTGCCGGTATAAAGAGGCGACCACATCGCCATTAGCTCGATCGATTTGGGATCGGGCCTCCATTGGGAAAAGCGAATGTTTGCCAGCAACCCCTTCGCCGAGCTTTCGGCGTTCATATCACCCACCGTCATGCAGACATATGTCGTCGTCATGATACTTATGGTCGCCGGCGGCACGCTTTTCGACATCATTCACAAGAAGAGCGCCAAATACTTCTTTGATAATTGGCGGAATGTAAACAATAGCGGCAGGCGGCAGATCGGCGGCGGGGAAATGGCATCCCTGGCGATCCAGACCGCCGCGGTGGAAGTTTTGACGTCCAGTGAATTCTGCAGCGCGCAACGCAGAATTGCCCACCTCCTGACAATGTACGGTTTCCTGATTTATATCATCACAACCGCCATCATGGTATTCGCGTATCCGACGCCCGCCACTCCTGCGCCCGCCATTCTGCCGGCGCTGTGGCACATTGGAGCCCTGATGGTTTGCGCCGGCGGCTACTGGTTCTGGTTCTTCATCCGCGCCGACGTCGCCGCGGAGGGTAATTCACCGTTCCGGCTGATGCGCGCTGATCTGTTCATTGTTTCGCTCTTGGTGAGCGTAACGCTGGGCCTGATATGGGCTGTTGTGCAGACGAGCGGCAGCGTCAGCTGGGCCAACCTGTTCCTGGGTCTCTATCTCATCGCGACGACGGTGTTGTTCGGATCAATTCCCTGGTCCAAGTTCTCTCACATGTTCTTCAAGCCTGCCGCGGCCTTCCAGAGACGGGTGGAACAGGCGAACGGTTGGCGGCGCAACCTGCCGGCCCCGGCCGATGCCCCTGAAATCTATAGCAGCGCCCGCCAGCAACCCCAGAATTATTAGTTCGCCCAAAATTGGTCTTCGATACAGGAGATAACACCTAGCCATGCCGACATTTGTTTATATGACAAGTTGCGACGGCTGCGGACATTGCGTGGATATTTGTCCGTCGGACATTATGCACATCGATAAGACCTATCGCCGCGCCTACAATATCGAACCCAATATGTGCTGGGAGTGCTATTCCTGCGTGAAGGCGTGTCCGCAGCATGCGATAGATTGCCGCGGCTATGCGGACTTCGCCCCCTTGGGTCACAGTGTCCGGGTGCTCAGGGAACCGGAGAAAGGCACTATCTCCTGGAAAATCAAGTTTCGGGACGGCCGCGAAAAGGACTTCGTTTCGCCAATCAGGACCACACCATGGGGATCGATCAAGCCGCCTTCCGACTACGAAGCGCCCAGCAAGCAAGCAATGAATTCCCAGGAACTCGCGCACGAACCTGAGGCCCTGCACATCGATGCGCTGCCGTCTCTAAGGCCGGATCAACTCAAGCAGGGCATGGTGTAATGGGCCTGTTCTCACGCCGGAAAACAGTGTTCGTGGATTCCGATATCCTGGTCATCGGCGGCGGCATGGCGGGGTGCGGGGCCACGTATGAGTCCCGATACTGGGGGCGCGATCTGAAGGTTGTCTGCGTCGAGAAAGCGAACATCGAGCGCAGCGGCGCGGTAGCGCAGGGCCTCTATGCGATCAACTGTTACATGGGCATGCAGTGGAACGAAAACCAGCCCGAAGACCATGTCC
>CAYWBS010000039.1:0-11955 GCA_964456215.1 uncultured Hyphomicrobiaceae bacterium | reverse complement strand
TCGAACCTGGCTGCGGAGTCCGGCGTCCGCGGTTGTCTGTTATGCGCCGCGGTAACGGCTCCCTCCAATTACCGGGCCGTCCAGCGGTTCGATAGCTGGCTTCGGGCGCGCGGCATAATCGGGCTTTCAGGCATTGATACGCGGGCATTGACCGCGCGCATACGCGAGCACGGCATGCCCAATGCCGTGATTGCGTACGATCCGTCCGGAAATTTCGATTTGGAGAAGCTGAAATCCGAGGCCGCCTCCTGGCCTGGGCTCGAAGGGATGGATCTCGTACCGGAGGTGACGTGTGGCCAGACCTATAGCTGGGACGAAACCAAATGGGTCTGGAACAAAGGTTATGGGCGCCAGGAGGCGCCCGCCTATCACGTCGTCGCCATCGATTACGGCCTCAAGCGCAACATATTGCGCTGCCTTGCCTCCGCCGGCTGCCGCATTACCGTCGTTCCGGCGCAAACGTCGGCGGAGGACATTTTGGCGCGCGGTCCCGACGGCATATTCCTTTCGAACGGGCCGGGCGATCCAGCCGCCACCGGCCGATACGCCGTTCCGGAAATCAGGAAGCTTGTCGATTCAGGACTGCCGGTATTCGGTATTTGCCTCGGTCATCAGATGCTGGCGATCGCGCTCGGCGCACAAACCAGGAAAATGCTCCAGGGCCACCATGGCGCCAACCATCCGGTGAAGGACTTCACCACCGGCAAGGTGGAGATTACTTCGATGAACCACGGCTTCACCGTCGACTATCACAGCCTTCCGGGCGATGTCGAGCAGACCCATGTTTCGCTTTTTGACGGATCAAATTGCGGTATTCGCCTCAAGAACAGGCCGGTCTTCTCCGTCCAGTATCACCCGGAAGCCTCCCCCGGACCGCAAGACAGCCACTATCTTTTCACGCGCTTTTTGAATCTCATTCGCGCCCGCAAGGGTGACGTTCCGGTTCCGGAACGCTAGAGCGTGTTCATTTTAGATGGACACGCGATAGGCCGCGACTGCGGCCCCGCGCGAGCGCCGCCCCCGCGGAGCCGTGGGCCGCAGGCCCACCTGGCGTGAGCGCAATAAACGAAATCATGTTCACACTTCAAGTGAACATGATCTAGTGTGCGTTTGCCCGGTCGTGTATGGAGACTTCGAAAGGTTCACCTGTGAGAGAAGAACGTCTTCTAATCCTGGCGATTTTTGCCGTTCTCCTTCTTTTACCCGCTGAATACGGCGCCGCCGCATCCCGCAAACCGCCCTGGCAGGACTGGAAATCGGAAGAGCTTGCCGGCCATGTTCTCGCCGGCCGCGTCTTCGCGGCCGACCAGAAGGTTTTTCTCGCACCCGAGGATCTGGCGGACAAGCTGGCGATCAATGACCACATCCTGCTTGGCGAAATCCACGACAATCCGGATCACCACCTTTTGCAGGCCTGGCTGATCGACCGCATCGCCCACTATGACCGGCATCCCGTAATAGTCTGGGAAATGATCAAGCTGGACCAGGCGGCCGCGCTTGCCGATTACCTGAAGGATTACCGCTCACCGGCATCGAAACTTGGCGCCGCGGTCGGCTGGGAAAAGAGCGGCTGGTCGGCCTGGTCCACCTATCTGCCCATCGCCCTACAAGCCTATCGGTACCGCCTCGCCATGATTGCCGGAGGCGCGCGGAAGTCGGACGTCAAGATGGTCGGCAAGAATGGGCTTGCCGCACTCGGGAACGGCGAAAAGGAACGCCTCGCCATCGAGCGCCGGCTGGGTTGGAAGCTGTTGAACGCTCTTAACGAAGAGCTCAAAACCTCCCATTGCAACATGCTGCCCGATGACATGCTTGAGACTATGCAGGGCGTGCAGAGATACCGGGATGCAGTCATGGCCGACCAGATGCTGGCGGCGGGCCGCCGGAGCGGCGCCGTGCTTATTGCCGGAAGCGGCCATGTGCGGCGCGACCGTGGCGTGCCCTGGTATATCAGCGGCAGAGATCCTGATGCGACCATCGTCAGCGTCATGATGATCGAGGTGACGGAGGAGGCAGCCTTTGCCGAGGACCTAATTCCCGAAGACCCGTGGGAAAAGCCGGCGGCGGATTATGTCTGGTTTACCCCGCGTCATAAGCGCCCCGATCCCTGCAAGGAGCTCAAGAAGCACATGGCCAAGAAATCCGCCGCAAGCGAAAAAGTGGAGGCTGGCGAAAGCACGCCGGACGGACAGAAATTGGGGAGCGGCGAAAGCAAGCCGGACGGCAAGGCGAAAGAATAACCTTGCGCCTTGCACGGCAAGCGGGCGGCCCTGCTTCAGCAAGTTCAGTTAAGAGCGCCGAGTCCCTCCGACCAAAAGGCAACATCTAGCTTTTTGCCATCGCGCTCATGGCCTCCGCCATTTCCTTTTCGCTGACCTCGCGGATATGGGTGGCGAGTGTCCAGCGATGGCCGTCAGGGTCCGTCAGCACGGCCGTGCGGTCGCCCCAAAACATATCTTCGGGCGCGGCAATCTCCGTCAAACCGGCTTTGACGGCCTTCTTGTGCAGAGCGTCGACATTCTTGACGTACACATAGAACCGCGTTCCAACCTCATTTTTTTTCGGCGCCAGCATTCCCATTTTTCGATTCTCGTCCGTGAGAAAAACCTTCGAATCGCCGATTTCGATGCAGGCATGCATGATCTTCTTCGACCCCGGCGCTGTGAACCTCGACACTTCTTTTGCGCCCAGCGCCTTTTTGTAGAGCGAAATCGCCGCCGCGCCGTCGCGAACGACTATGAACGGTATGATGGAATGAAATCCGTCGGGAATATAGGCCATGATTGCGCAACCTCCATGTGCAGACACTACCAGTCCGTATGACGAGATCATCGGACCGATCACAATATGTTCAAGAACATATTTTGATGTGCTGGTAAGCTAGGCCGATGATCGCTGGCAGAACAGTCGGAGTCCGTCATGCCCTATACAGCCGAACATAAGCAGGCGACCCGTGAGCGGATCGTCGAAAGCGCGCGGCGTCTCTTCAACCGGCGCGGATTCGCGCAAGTGTCCATCGACGAGATCATGGAAGGCGCCGGGCTGACGCGCGGCGGTTTTTATAATCATTTCCAAACCAAGGAAGAGCTCTATGCCGAAGCGGTGACCCAGATATTGAAATGCGCGCCGGCCGCCACGTCGTCCGCCGAGACCGGGGTCGCCCAGCACATCGTCAATGCCTATCTCTCGCGCAGCCATTATGACGACATCGACAATCTCTGCCCCCTGGTAGCCCTACCGTCCGATACGGCCCGCGGCGGCAATGGCGTCCGCCGCGCCTATGAAACGGTCCTGAATTCGATGATCGGATTGTTTACCTCCAGTCTCGGCTGCCGTACGAACAAGCCGCGCGAACGCGCGCTCGCCATCGCGGCGCTTTGCATCGGCGGCATGGTCCTGGCGCGGGCTGTCGAGACGGAAAGCTTCGCCGATGAAATCCGTAATGCCGCACGAGCCCTCGCCCTTGAAAGCGGTGGTTGGGAATAGAGTGTTTCCCTTTTCAGCGCTCTGAGAAAGCCTTGGCGCGCCGCAGCAGATCCCGGGCCCGCTCGGCGACCGGAGCGTCGATCATCCGGCCGTGACGGGAAACGGCGCCGATGCCTTCCGCCTCGGCCGCCTCGAGCGCGGCGATGATTTCCTGCGCCTCGCTGATTTGCGCTTCGCAGGGTGAAAAACCGTCATTGAGCACGGGAACGACGCTTGGGTGAATGCAGGTCGCGCCGGCAAAGCCGAATTCGGCCGAACGGTGAATGACGGTTTTCAGCTTTTCCGAGTCGCCATAATCGGCCACGGTGCCGAGCAGGCCGTAGGCGCGAATGCCGGCGCTGGCGGCGGCAATGACGATCTGCTGCTTGGCGAGGCGAAGCGGCTCCGGAGCCGGCACCATGGAGGTATCCGTCGCGAAATCCTCGCTGCCGAGCAAAAGCCCGATCACACGCGGATCGGCGCGGGCAATGTTCTCTGCCTGGAAATAAGCGGCGGCCGATTCGATGACCGGCATGAGCCCGATCGCCCCGGCTGAAATTCCCCCCTCGCCTTCCAGTTCACCAATCAGCTCGCTGATCAAGCGCACATGATTGGCGGACTGCGTTTTGGGAAACATGATGGCGCGAATGCCCGGCACGATCACGGCTTCGAGATCGCGCACGGCGTGGCGCAGCGGCGCATTGATCCGAATGATGAGTTCCTGGCCCCGCGCCAGAAGATCCTCGATAGCCGCTGAGCATTGGCGCCGCGCCTCCGATTTCGCGGCCGGCGGAACGCTGTCTTCGAGATCGAGAATAATGGCGTCGGCGCCGCGCTGATGCGCCTTGGCGAGAAAGCGCTCATTGTTGGCGGGCACATAAAGCATCGATCGCCAGTACGGCAGGTCCGGTCTCACTGCCATCAGCCGTCCTCTTTGGATGTTCTTGCACTTGAGACAATGCCAGCGGTACTAAGTTCGTCGCATTCGCGTTTCGTAAGGCCGGCCTCGATGAGAACTTCATGGGAATGCGCGCCAAGCGCCGGCGCGGGAAGGCGGATCGCGCCCGGCGTCTCGGAAAGCCGCGGCACGATGTCATGCATTGCCACCTGGCCGAGCTCCGGGTCGGGGAGATTTACAAAGACGCCCCGCTCGCGGAAATGCGCATCGTCGCAAATATCGGCGATGTCATAGATGGGACTGGCGGTAACGCCGGCCGCGCCGAAGATTTCCAAGACTTCCGCCCGGCTTCGCGCGCCGATCCAGCCGCCGACGGCGGCATCCACTTGATCGCGGCGCTTGACGCGCTCCGAGTTGGTTGCAAACCGGGGGTCTGTGATCATATCGGCACGGCCGATGGTCCGGAAAATGCGCTCCGCCATGCCCTGGGTCGAACCGGACATGGCAATATAATGGCCGTCCCTGGTGCGGTAGACATTCCGCGGACTGGAGATGTTGGAACCATTGCCGAGACGGGGCCGGACTTTTCCGGTGACCTGATAGGCCGCCGCTTCCGGTCCGAGAATCGATGTGATCGGCTCAAGCAGGGAAAGATCTATGACCTGCCCGCCGCGGCCGCCGATCTCTTTTGCCCTGAGCGCTGAGACCACCGCGAACGCGCCGGAAAGGCCGGCGATCATATCCGCCAGAGCCAGGGGCGGGAGCAACGGGTCGCCATCGGCATAGCCGTTGCGGGAAGCAAAGCCGGACATCGACTCCACCAATGTGCCGAACCCCGGCATGCTGTTGTAGGGACCGGTTTGGCCGAAGCCCGAGACGCGGACGAGAATGGCGTTGGGGTAGCGCGCGCGAAAGTCCTCCGGCGCAAATCCCATCTTCTCGAAGGTGCCCGGCCGGAAGCCTTCGAGCACAACGTCGGCCATGGCAAACAGCTTGGACAGCACGCCCCCGGCGCCGTCAGCGCGGAAATCAAGGGCGACGCTGCGCTTGTTGCGCCCATAGACTTTCCAGAACGCGGATACGCCGTCCTCCTGCCAGGCGCGCAGCGGGTCGCCGGCGGGCAGCGGCTCCACCTTGATGACATCGGCGCCGAAGTCGGCAAGCTGAAGGGACAGCATATTGCCCGCCACGAGCCGGGTCAGGTCTATGGCGACAACGCCACTCAAAGGTCCCCGCGCCTCAGGCGCGAATTTCCGGCTTCGCCACTGCCCACGCGTTGCGTCCAGAGCGCCCCTCCATCAGACGATCGAATTCCACAGCGAAATCCAATAGCACGCGCAGCGCCGATCAGCTATTGGCGGCCGTCAACGCCTGGTCAATATCGGCCATGAGATCGGCGACATCCTCGAGCCCGACCGAGAGGCGCACCAGATTATCGCCGATACCCAGCCTGGCGCGGGCTTCCGGCGTCAGCCGCTGGTGCGTGGTCGTCGCCGGATGGGTGATGAGGCTCTTGGCGTCTCCGAGATTGTTGGAAATCCTGATGATCTCCAGCGCATTCATGAACCGGAACGCCGCTTCCTTGCCGCCATCGAGCGCAAACGCGATCAGCGGCCCGCCGGCGCCCATTTGCTTCATCGCCAATTCGTATTGGGGGTGATCCGTGCGGCCCGGATAAATGACCTTGGCGAGCTCGCCGCGATTGGAGAGCCAGTCGGCAAGCGCCGTGGCCGACGCCACGTGCCGCTCGACGCGGACCGGCAGCGTCTCCAAGCCCTTCAACATGACCCAGGCATTGAACGGTGACAATGAAGGCCCGGTCTGGCGCATGAAATTGTGGAGATGGTCGTCGACGAACTTGTTGCTGCCAAGAATGATCCCGCCGAGGCACCGGCCCTGGCCGTCAATATGCTTTGTCGCGGAATAAACGACGACATCGGCCCCGAGCGCCAGCGGGCGCTGCAGCATCGGCGTCGAGAAGACATTATCGACCACCACCCGCGCGCCGATCTCATGGGCGATTTCCGACACGGCCTCAATGTCGACCAGTTCGAGCGTCGGATTGGTCGGGGTTTCAAAGAAGAATGCCTTGGTGTTGTCCTGGCAGGCGGCGCGCCAGGCGTCGAGATCACGTCCGTCGACGAGAGTCGATTGAATGCCGAAGCGCGGCAGCAGCGTTTCGACCACATAAAGGCAGCTGCCAAAGAGCGCCCGCGCGGCGACGACATGATCTCCGGCATCGAGCTGGCAGAGCATGGCGCTCGTCACCGCGGCCATGCCCGTCGCCGTGGCGCGCGCCGCCTCGGCGCCCTCAAGGGCAATCATCCGCGCTTCGAACATGTTTACGGTCGGGTTGGAATAGCGGCTATAGATAAAGCCCGCGTCCTCGCCCTTGAAGCGAGCCTCCGCCTGCTCGGCGGAATCGTACACATATCCGGAATTCAGGAATAAGCCTTCCGAAGTCTCCTGAAATTCGCTTCGCAGCGTGCCGCCATGCACAAGGGCCGTGGCCGGCAGCCAGCCGCTTCCCCTGGCGGGACGGTCATCCTGAGGAGCCATATTCGCCTCCATTCGCGCACAAAAAATCCCGGCCAGGCAAAGCCAAAAGACCGGGGCGCGTGCTCGGCCTTTTAGCGAGTTGTTTAACGTGGCTGCAAGCCGGCCGGCCAAATCACCACTTAGTTCTGGTTCGAGATTAACACTATTCCGGGGACGAGGGCAAAGCGTTTGTTCACTTTGCCAGTTGGTTCTGAAAATGGCTACCTGCTGTTCGGGAATAGAAGGTCTAATTGCTGGCTGCTTCGTCCACAACAGGTTAGGCTTGATCAGCCGAGGCAGGACGAATCGACTAAGATGAGCTTTGCAACATTTGCACGGTGTGGAACCTAAAAAATGGCCGTATCAACTGGAACGTTCTGGAATGGACGCGGTGGCACTGGAGTTACTGACAATGCTCTCGATGAGATTGCGGATATTGGGTCCAAAGTCGGAGTGTTTCCTGCCCAAAGAATTAGAAATCTAATCCATAGAGGTATGATCCAGAGCCTTTCAGGTAGCGATATTCAACCTGATCAGATTCAACCTGCGAGTTTGGATTTACGGTTGGGAGAACGGGCCTACAGAGTTAGAGCAAGCTTCCTCGCGGGCTCTCAACAGACCGTTAAAGGTCAGTTGGATCAGATGCAATTGCATGAATTCTCGCTGAAGAATGGCGCCGTATTGGAAAAAGGCTGCGTCTACGTTGTTGAACTAGAAGAAATACTAAAACTTCCCCCGAGCATTTCAGCCGCCGCAAACCCCAAGAGCTCAACTGGAAGGCTGGACGTTTTCACCCGTCTGATTACTGATAAGTGTGAAGTCTTTGACTACGTCAAGCCGGGTTATGATGGCAAACTCTACGCCGAAATTTCTCCGCGGACTTTTGGAATTAAGGTGCACTCTGGTTCTCGTTTGAACCAACTCCGCTTCAGGCGTCGTGCCGGATCGCATAATGAATTTCACAGACCAAAACTTACAGACAAGCAGCTACGGCAATTGCACGGCAAAAGCCCATTGGTCAATGGCGAACCAACTATCCGTGACGGGCTCGTAATTCGGGTGGATCTGAAAGGCTCACGACCATCCACCGTTATTGGATATCGAGCTCAAAAGCATACTGGCATAATAGATATCAATCGAATTAAAGCTTACAAAGTCAGTGACTTTTGGGAAGCGATTCGCTCAAATGCAAAGGGTCGTTTAATTCTTGATCCCACGGAGTTTTACATCTTGGCTTCTCAGGAAGCTTTGCGTATCCCCCCAGGATATGCAGCTGAAATGATGCCTATTGATCCCATGATGGGAGAATTTCGAGCGCATTATGCAGGATTTTTCGATCCGGGGTTTGGTTATGCAGCAGAAGGAGTCGGTGGAAGCCGTGCTGTGTTAGAAGTTCGTAGCTACGATGTTCCTTTTATTCTTGAGGACGGTCAAGCAATTGCAAGGCTGATGTACGAGGAACTTTCGGAGGTTCCCGATCGATCCTATGGAGGAGATATCGGATCAAACTATCAGAACCAGGGTCTGAAGTTGTCAAAGCATTTTAAGCAGCGAGCTTCAAGTAATACAGCTTCAGAATTTCAAACTGCCAAAAAAAGTGGTGCTCGTCAGGACTTGTCAGGCGACACGAAGAAATCTAGAGCCAAAAGGAAACCGAACCAATCGCGCGTCGGCAAGAGTCAAGCTGCACGTCAAAAAGAGTCGGCTCCCACTACCAGGCCCAGGGCCTGAAGCTTTCCAAGCATTTTCGCTAAATCGCGGCGCTAACCGAAATCGAACAGAAGCTGCTTTTTCTTGCGCTTCGTGGTCACGGTGCTCGCGGAAAATTCCTCGATCCGGTCGAAGGCAACCTGCTCGGCCTTGATGAGCGACAGATCGGCCTTCATCGGCTGAACGGTCCCTTCCTGGATCAGGTGAAATTCGCCGACTTTCTGGTTGGGAAGTGCGGACGCCGGATCGATACCTGTTTCGCTGGCAAACGCGGCCTTGAGCTTTCTGAGCGCGGTATCCTCGCGCACCTTGCCGATGAACCAGGAGGTGATCTGATCTCGAGATTTATAGTCGAGATCGCCGGGGCTTTGCGTCGCCAGCACAAGCCCGATCCCCGCCGAGCGTGCCCGCCGCAACAGGCTTTCCAGGGGCTCCTTGGTGGCCGGTTTGGAGTTGGCGGGAATATAAAGGTCCGCTTCGTCGAACATGATGACCGCCTGCAGATCCTCGTTCGGATTGCGCTGGCTGAAACGCAGGGCTTCCGACAAAAATTGCGCGATCCAGAAGAGAATATTCTCGGTGTCATTGAGAAAGCCCGTATAGATGATCGAAAGGCGGGTCTTGCCGGGCTTGCCGTAGGTGCCCATGCCGAGCAGCGAATCCATGGAAAGCGGCTCGCCGCCGCCCTCGAAGAGCGCCCAGTTGCGGTGGCGGAGCGAGTCGAGCTGCGCAATCAGGTCGCGTCTGAGCTTGCCCGACGGGTCCATGCGCTGCGTTTCGTCGACCAGATCGTCGTAGTCGTCTTCAAGCAGCGCAATGAGATCGGTGAGCGTTACTTCGCGGGTCGCCATGGCCCCCAGCTGGCGGAGCCCGACGGTCAGAATGCCACACTGCTTTTGATGGGTCGCCGAATTGCCAAGATGCAGCATGTCGCTCAGCGCGGCGGCCGAAACATTGGCAAGCTGCTGCAATTCATGGGCGGGCAGATCGATAATGCCGTTCGGCAGCAGCGTTATCGAAATCGGACGGCCCGATATGCGGCCGGGCGTGTAGACGGCGACATCGATCTTATCCCTGAGCTTGCGCCTGAGTTCGTCGCTTTCATCGCCGTCATCTTTACCCGCGGGCCAGACATCGGAATTGGCATAGCTGCACAGATCGCCCTTGCGGTCGATGAGGACAACCGGAATGCCCTTCAGCAATAATTGCTCGATGAGATTGAGCGCCAGGGTCGTCTTACCGCTGCCGGAACCGCCAAGAACCGCCACATGACGCTTCAGGATCGTGATCGGCAAGGCGACAGGCTGATCGGCGGTGCCAAGGGCGCGGCCGGCGCGGATTTCATCTTCTCTCGCCTCGGGCCAGGCGGAGAGCAGCGGCTCCGCCGTTTCACCCGAATTTTCGACGATATCATTCCGGGCATCCGGTGTTTGACCACCGGCCTTTCCTTGAAGGTCCCGGCCATCCTTGTCCGCGTCGACGTCTTTGGCCTTCTTGTCGCTGTCACCACCGCCCGCCAGCGCCCGCATCGGAAGGATGCCTCCGGTCTCATCCTGCCCGGCCCGATCGGTATACCCGTCCTCGGCGCGGTCCTGCTCTGCGGCTGAAAAATCGAGATGGTGCACATTGTCCCGCCCCGGCGTCTGAGACTCGGCGCCATGGTCGGGCTTCGCCGCCCCGGAAGGCGCCGTGGGCGGCGGAGGCGGCATGATCCAGCGTGCAAACCGTGCCGTGAAACCGCTCTTTCGCGCCCCCCCCCGTTTCCGATTGGCCAACGCCGCCGCAACGCTTTCCTCCAAAGAAGGGCCCTCTTGGACCGGCGGCATCGATATGCGCGGGCCGGTCGCAGCGGCGGACGCCGGACGTGCAACCTTCTTCTCCCCGGCGCCGTCGCCGGAATTGCCCGCCGGACGCTCTTCAATTTGAACCGCTCCGCCGTGCGGCTCATCGGCGAGCGCCGGTTCCGGCCGAGGCGCCTTCGACGGTCCGGCCTTGGCCTCGGCCGCTCGGGCGCCATTGCCGGCGACCGGCGGCGGTGGCCGGAACGCGGTCCGTTCTCCGGCGGCCGCATCCGCGGCTTCCGGAGGATCCAGGCGCAGGAGCTTTCGGACCGATGGCAAATCGCTCAGGATTTGCGCAGACTTCATCCACCGCTCGAAGCCCTCTTCGGATTTATGGCTCAGGTAAAAGGCGTGCAGCGTCATCATCCGTTCCCATTCGTAGATGGGAACCACGAGACATTCGCCGCCATCCGCCTTGAAGCTTGCCAGATTCCGACCGGTCACACTTTTCGCGTTGGCCGGAAATTCGCTGGTTCTCAACATCACGGGCGTCTTGCCGCCGGCCGAGCCGATGACCTTGTCGATCTGGCGTTTCAGGCTGCCGCCCTGACTGCGCTTATTGCAAAGGAAAAGACGCGTCTCGAAGCCTGACTTATCGCCCCGTTCCACCGAAAGGTCGATTGCGCTCAGCTTGTCGAGCCCGTCAACTTGGGAGGTGTCGATTTCGGTCCTGCGGTCCTCGATTCTGCTGAGCGTCAAGCAATCCGACAGGATCCGGATCAGCGCATCCTCCTCCGCCGGGACCTCGACCTGATAGTCCAGCATGAAGCGCTCCCAGCGCTGCTGCATGCTGTTCACGGCCGTTGGTGATCCGTGCCCGGCGGCTCCCTCGTCTCCCGCCTTGTCGGTGCCGCCGCCAAAGAGATCCTTGCGCCGCGCCTCGACCGCCTCAAGCAGGCGCCGGCTGGAGAGCCCGGCAAGCTCATCGCAGAAGCCTTGTCCGAACAAGTGAGCCGCGTCGGCGTCTCCGGCTCCGAGCCCCGCCTTCTCAAGAACGTATGCGATGCGTTTTTCGACAATTTGCAGGGCTTCCGCGGCGGTTCGCGATTCACGCAGCAAAACCGGGACCGCCTTTTCGATCCGGTCAATGAAGGATTGCGGCAGAAAATCCCGCATCTGGAAATAGAAATCATCCAGGCACGAAATCAGAATAATGCTGGAGGGTACGCGATTGGCGATTTGAATGAGGTCACGGATCGCTTTTTGAAACCGCTCTTCGGAATCCTCGAAAAAGCGAAGATCCTCGACCTGGTCGATGCAATAGACGAGCGCCGCGCGCTCGGTCGTCCACATGATCCGACCAAGGGCCTCGATGATTTCGAACGCCCGATCCTGCCCGTCATTCGGGTCGAGCGCGGCTACGGAACTGCGGCTCAACTCGTTGAGCCGGCGGCCGTAGAGATATTGCCGGACGCGCTGATCGATCCGCGGGTCATTGCGCTGAAGATAAAGGAGCGCCCGGACGATATTGATATCGAGGTCCTGTCCGGCGAATTCAGGCAA